>JAKLGS010000033.1 GCA_022710505.1 Patescibacteria group bacterium | reverse complement strand
TTATTATAATTTATATAGTTTTCTAAAGTTTCCTGAGGAACTACTAGCATATTCTCAATAGCAGCTTCTGCCACTGCTAAAGCTCGGGTGGAGTTATCTGATTCGGAGATGTTTTTTAGAGTGGACATAAACCTACTTGAAACTGTGACACCCACAGCCAGTGCTATCGCCATTATTATTACGGCAATAATTAGTGTTTGACCTTTTTCGGTCTTAACCAGAAGTTCTTTTTTATTATCAACAATGTGTTTCATTTTAAAAATTATCAATAATCACCTCTAATGGTAATGGTAGATTCAATTTTTACGTCCCCTCTGTATGTAGGACCAGCATCTACCTGAGCTTGTTCAAAAAGTAATCTTGTTACCACCGTTTTAGGATTTGTGGCCGTTACATCAAAACAAGGAGACGCGTCAGCACAAGTTACTTTTACACCACCAGGGCTTGAACTTGAAGTTAAGTTAACAAAACCACCGGCACCCACCTGCCTTTGAAGTACATTGCTCTCATTTAGTTGGTAAGTAACCTGAGAATTTGATCTTAAAGTTATTACCAAACTATTTTGGGCACCGGTACTCGCATCCATTGAATCTCTTAACTCTTTTTCTAATTTTAAAGTAACAAAGTTTGCTTGCTGTTCTATTTCATTTATAACTTGGGTTTTTGTATTTGATCTAATTAATGACAGCAACATATCGCTTGTCAAACCAACAGTAAGCGCAAGTAAAAGTACCACAAGTAACATTTCTATTAGAGTAAAGCCTTTTTGATTATTTGCCTGCTTCATCTTCCCCTCCAATTTGAAAGGTCGGTGTAAATATAAGAACCTTTCTGCTGATCTCCCACCGCCCATGTTACTGAAACGGATATCCTTACTACAGATGGGATGTTTGATGTGTCAACCGCTGAACCGTCCGAGTTGGTTATAATAAACTGATATTTGATTTGTTTAGCTCCTGTGCCTTTTTTACCAACTTCATGAACTAATACCCCATCTTCATTCATATAGCAAGAAAATAATGGACCAGAATTAAAAACCTGACACTCTTGTAAACTTAAAATAAAGGCCTCCCAACTACGAGGAGTATCAGCATCTATATAACCATCTCTATAAGCCCTGACTAACTCAACTTGCCTGTTAGCAATTTTAGTTCCTTCCAGTAGAAGCTCGCTATCGAGAGAGGTTCTTAAAGTAGATATGGAGAGAGATATTAAAGCTGTAATAACCAGTGCGGATACCCCAAGGGCAGCAATGACTTCAACAAGAGCAAAACCTTTTTGAGATCTTTTCTTTTTTAATATTCCATTATCTTTTTGTTTTTTCATTTTAATAAATTAACCCCGCAGAATTAAAGGTGACGTCTTTACCAACAGTCTCGTTTGGACTTGCGTAATCTATATTAATAGGGATATTACCAACGCTAGATACAATATCTCCATTTTTTATATCAAAGAAAAGACACATGTTGTTGCTACCCCTAAAAACGATAGTGTTGGGAATTTTAAAATTACCTTTGGATATTCCATTTTGGGTTGTGCCGGAAAAAATAGGAAGACAAGAAGAAGTATCAGTAGATATAAAGTAATCAACGGTTTCAGAACCACTGCGTAAATAAACACCCCAATATCTTGCTCTAACACCGTTTATTTCTTCATTTGAGGAAGCACCTGTTAAAGCTTTGTTTTGAATAGTTCTTAAATCACTTTTTAATTGTTCCTGAGCCTGTTTTAAATTTTGATCTTTTAAATATCTCGAGAAAGAGGGAATTATACCGCCACCAAGAATAGCAATAATAGACATAACTACCAGAAGTTCAATTAAGGTAAAACCTTTTGAATGATTAGGCAGATTAGCATTCATATTAAAATATTAACATAAAAATCAATGTGTGATGAGATTCAAATTATTCCCAACTTCAAAAAATTCAACACTATTGCCTCCGTCTTCAGACATTTTTTCAATATAATATTCCAACTTAGAACTTATCTCGTAACTTGTAGAATCATGAATATAACAATAACGAAAAATATCGGTGTTTAGGGGATCGATTGGTAGTTTTTCAGTATAAGAAGAAAGATTTTCATAAATCCATCCGGGGTTTGAGTTATCTAAATCCGATGAACCGGAGGGCAGAATATTACTGCATCTTAAAACATTCTCTTGATCAGGATATCTCTCATTATCCATAAGGTATTCGCTGGCAGCCCGGTCTAAAATATTTATATCCGAAAGCCTCTGGTTATCTCTGGCTTTTTTCATTTGATCGAGCGGATGTACAAGGACACTGATAATAGTAAAAACAGCCATTAAAATAGCGATGACAACCATTAATTCAACAAAAGTAAATCCTTTTTGATTTTTTATGGAGATATTCATGTTACATTGGATTTTGAACACAATAGCAATAAGGACTACTATCAGAAGAACCTCCGCACTCTATTCCTGTAATATCAGTGTCACAGTTGGGTACGTTAAAACACACATTAGGGTCTTCGGTACTAAGTGGCAATTCATTAATAGCAGTGATAACATATCTGGCACCATTTGCGTCTGAAAGATAATAATAACCATATGCAAAAATATTGTTCATACACCTTATAGCATTGTTTTTTGTATTATTACCGCTAAGCGGGTCTGTTGGTATTTGATCGATATAGGATGGTGTAATTGCCAGAGATTGTGCAGGAATAAAACTAGAAGAAGCAACTGGATACTGACGATTATCAGCAAAATAAAGCTCTAGTGCAGTTTGAATTCTTTTTATATCACCTATTCTTTTCGAATCTCTAGACCTTGCTTGTACTCTTGGTATGTTTATTACAGTAATTACTATACCTGCAAGGATACCAATAATAACAGTAACTATTATCATTTCTACTAATGTAAATCCTTTTTGTTTTTTTATCATTTGTTATAAATCCGTAAAATTTATTTACAAAAAGTTTTTAGATAAGTTTGAAATTTTCAAACGTATTTAAAAGTTTTTAATTTTTAAATTTCTAACAAATTTTTTAGGTCCTAAGCCCCGCCGAAGGCGGGGCTAGAACGCAGAATAATAAACAACTATAGTTATTCTGAAAGAATCACACAACCAGCAGTTGTACGGTCAGCATATTCAGTTTCAGTGATAATAGTAAACGGAACAAGAGCGGTTCCGGTAGTTGTATAAGTAGTATTCCCACGACATTTCAACATTCCTTGATGTGAATCAAAAACAAATATATCTCTGCTCACATTAACTGTATCCAAATCATAAGCAGCTGCGACAACTCTAAATTGCCCTGAAATCAAGTCTGTCATAGTAGAGTTAGTTGAAGAAAGCATTCTCATCCAACAAGCTACTCCAGAACCTGTAGCATTTGGGGCTACAGAGTTTTCAGCGCAGTATTTTGGCATGGCGACACCACTAATACTAAATTGGCAATCAAGTAAATCAGCGTTTGTTGTAACACAATTAGCAGCATTAGTTTGAAGATTCTCCAATTCGGTGGTAAGTTCTGAATTATTAGGAAGTCTTCCAATACCAGCCTTAGTAGCATTGAGTGCAAAGGCTACTTTTAACATAGACGCTCTTATCGTGGCATTTCTAGACCTATTTTGTTGTCTAACTGGGTTTATAACAGCAATAAGAACACCTGCTAAAATACCAATGATGACAATAACGATCAAAAGCTCGATAAGTGTGAAACCTTTTTCTTTTCGGTGAAACGACTTTTTAATTAACTTATTCATAATTTCGTTTCACCCCCCTTCCAAAACCTAATTTTTTATTTTTTTCAATTATCATAGCAACAAGGCAGATTATTTTAGTTGCCTATCTAAAGTAAAGTATGGACTGAATTATTTTTAGTGTCAAGAAATAAAAGGTTATCAATAATCAGAGAAAGATTCGAATCAAAAATAATTTAATTTCTACCGGCTTCTTGATTAGCTAAAATTCTTGCAACCTCTTCAACAACCTTATCAGGTGTGATTTCTGATTTTATTAGATAGCCATCAGCACCCGAACCAAAAACTTCCTGAATAATGTTTTCGCTATTTAAATTAGTAAGAGCAATAACAATACCTTTTTTCAACTCGGGGTGGTCCTTAATTTCTTTAAGAATTTTTATACCATCCTTACCGGGAAGCATTATATCCAGAAGTAAGATATCCCAATTATCATCTCTGATTTTTTGCATACCTTTCTCGCCGTCAGCTACCTGATCAACGACGTAGCCGGCCATATTTAAAACTTCAGCATATATTTCTCTAATATCATGCTCGTCCTCTACAATGAGAATATTATTTTTTAATACTTTCTTTTCATCCATACTTAAAATTTACCACTAATAAAAAAATGCTTCAAGGGAATATAAAATAATTTCTAAAAAGTACCTATACCAAAAGAGTAGAGAAGAGGTTGAAAAATATAAATGCCAAAAAATCTAAATTAAAGTAAGCGATCAAATTAAAAAAATCTAACTCGAAAGAGGTATCTGACTTAATTTCAAAATCTCATCCCTGTCGTCATCTTTTGAAACCCTGCAAGCTCTAACATCTCCGCACAAAGTACACTTGTGGTAAATTACTTCACCGTTATTTTCAATTATTAATCCGATGGGTCTCATCAAACCGCCACAGTTTTCATTTCGATCACCAGGAAATACATCAACGTGTTTTGACCACAAACACTTTGGACAATGATTAGTGAATCCATTTCCTTCAACCACATAACCACAATTTTCACAAACAAAATTTTCAACTTTTTTAATAAATTTTCCTGACATAGCTTTTAATTATTTAAAAAATACCATATTATTATATACAGTAATTTTGAATTAATAATGGAAAAACAAACTGTCCAATTAAAAGAGGAGGAACTGCTGGCTCTGGTAGATAAAAACCGGGCTCTAGACGCGACCTATAAACTAATTGAAATAATCCTGGGAACAAATGATTTTGACGAGATGACTCAAAAAATAGCCGACATCATTCCAATGGCCTTGGGTTATGAACTCGCAATTCTTTGGCTAATAGATGAAAAAAAAGAAAAGCTGGTTAAAACATCAATATCTCAAACTATAAAAGACGAGCAGTTAATGAACAAACTTAAAGATTCCTTCAAAAATTCCAGCATCGCCTTAGGCTATCAAGATAATCTCTGTGTTAAAGCTATAACCGAACAAAAACAGTATGTTTCAGCCGAACTTTTTGATTTTTTAGGACCCGCAGTTACATATGACTCCGCAAAAGAAATTCAAAATATGATGGGAACAGACCTAAATATCGCAACGCCCCTTATGGTTAGAAGTACTCCTATAGGAGTTCTTATTATAAGTATGTCTAAGGACGAAAAGGGCCTTAGCGATTTTGAAAAAGAAATGCTCAGGAAATTTTCTGAAAACGCGGGAATTGCTCTTGAAAATTCAAGGCTTTATAAAAATTTAAAGGATGCAAAAAACGATTTGGGCGAGGCTTATGAAAATTTAATAGTACTAAATAAAATGAAGGATGAATTTTTAACTGTTGCCTCACACGAGTTAAGAACTCCTATGACTATAGTTAAAAGTTATCTATGGATGCTTGAGCAACAAAAAGTTGGGAGGCTAAAACAAAAACAAATGGAGTATCTACAAAAAGCTTCGAGAGGAACTCAAAGGATGATAGACCTCATAAACGATATGTTGAACATATCAAAATTTGAGCAGGATAAGGTATTTTTTAATATTCAACAAGTTGATTTATGCGATCTAATAAAAGAAATAGTTACTAGCTTTGAAATAAAGGTCAACGGTAAAAAAATCTATCTAAAATTCGATGAATCATGTTCAGATGCTTTTGTCGACATAGATAAAGAAAAAATGAGAGATGTATTAATGAATTTGATTGATAATGCGGTTAAATTTACTAATCAAGGAGGAATAGAAATAGGAATACAGATTGATCTTGATAAAGTAACGTTATCAATAAAGGATAGCGGGTCCGGAATTAGTCAGGAAGATTTACCAAAGCTTTTCCATAAATTTGGAAGGATAGATAATTCCTACACTATAGCCTCGGATACAGGGGGAACAGGTCTTGGATTGTATATAGCAAAACTATATTTAGAGGGAATGGGGGGCAAGATATGGGCTACATCCGAAGGAACAAATAAAGGTAGTACTTTTTGGATATCAATCCCCAAAAGTAAAATAAACACAAGGTCGCCTGATTTCAATTCACGAGTCGGTAAGAATTTTTCAAACAGTGTTTCTTCAATAAGATAAAGAGGGATCAAAATACTATCTCGAAGGTAATTTTTAAAAAATACTCCCTAAACCGCTGTACCATACCCAAATCTGATTTCCAAATAAAAGTATTAAGACACTTCCTAATATCAAAAACGGACCGAAAGGTATGGCATCCTTCATAGTTTTCTTTTTCATCAGCATTAAAAAAACGCTGTAAACTGCGCCTAAAACATACCCCATAAAAACAGCCATAAAAGCCATAGGAAAACCATTAACTAACCCGATTAAAAATCCGAGTTTAACATCCGCATCTCCCATACCCCTACCTTTGGTAATAAAAATTAAAAATTGAAAAAAAAGTGCAATTAGAATTGCACTTGCCACAACATACCCAAAATTTTTCAGAGACATAATAACCCTACTGGTAAAAAAATCTGTTCTCAATAAATAAACACCAAAACTATCATTTTTTAAATTAGTATAAATCTCCGATAAGTCTAAAAATTTAAATAATAATGAAGAAAGAAAAACAAAGATGATCGCAGGAATTATTACGGAATCGAGAATTAAACAAAATTTCATATCGGTCAAAATCATCACCATGAAAAATGAAAAAACTACGATATAGTAAAAAAGTAAGAATGTGTTGTCAGGATTTATTTCATACGAGAATCTTGAGAGATGCCCAGCTAACATAAATGCCACACCTGTTAAAAATTCGGAAAGCGGGTAGTAAAAAGAAAGTTTTTTCTGGCAAAAACTACATCGGCCCTTTTGAAATAAAAAAGAAAAAATTGGGATGAGGTTTTTTACTTTTAATTTCTTTTTACAGAAATCGCAGATGGAACGTCCAAAAATAACTTTCCTGCCGGCGGGAAGGCGGTCGGATATAAGATTTAAAAAAGAACCTGTAAAGGCTCCAAAAATAAACAAGTATATAAAAATTACTGCCTGCATAAAATGTATATTACAGTAACAAGGGTATTTTAAAAAGTGTATGATTTTTTTAGAGGAGTAGGGATGAGTGAAATATTTTTGGAATCAGAACTAAAGGAAAACGCACATTAAGAAAGAGGCAAGCTTTTTAGATATAATTTAACTTATGAATATAAAAGAAGAAGAAAAAAACAAAGGTTTTATTTGTATAAATTGTAAAAAATGGGTACCAGTCAGTAAGTACGATCAGACCGTAAATAGAAATCATTGCCCTCACTGCCTTTGGTCAAAACATGTAGATAGCGATGTAACTGGAGATAGAATGTCATTTTGTAACACTGGGATGAAACCAATCGGATTAACATCAAAAACACCAAGGATTGATAAATGGGGAATGACTGTAAAAGGTGAAATAATGCTTATTCACGAATGTATTAAATGCGGAAAGATATCCATAAATAGAATACATGCTCAAGATAATGTGGGTGAAATTATGAATGTGTTTGAAAATGGAATTTTATTAAGTCCTGAAAAAAATAATTCTTTGAAACAAAGAGAGATAGTTATTCTTGAGGAAAATAATAGGGAAGAGGTTAAAAAAAGTATTTTGGGTGAGTAGTTTATATATAAGGTAGAGAAAATATATCAGTAAAGGGTATTGAAGGTGTTAAGTAACTGAAAAGAAGTCTAAAAGTACACGAGAGCAAATAAAAAAGTATACAAAAGGATGCCCCCGCCGAAGGCGGGGGCATCTGCTTTCAAAGATCATCTCTGAATAACCAATGTTAATTGATTATATTTAAAGCTGTACCAACTTCGTAAAC
>JAKLGS010000032.1 GCA_022710505.1 Patescibacteria group bacterium | reverse complement strand
AATTGTGATTTTTCTTGTATTTTCATCTATATACTCAAAATAAATTTTTACCGAATTTTTAGGCAATATATTTTCAATTATTTCTGGCCATTCTATCAAAGTTAAAGAATCCGAATCTGTTAACATCTCTTCAATCCCAATATCCTTGGCTTCGTTTTCACTAGTTAGTCTGTAAAGATCTACGTGATTTACATAACCGTATTTTCGAGCTACCACAAAAGTTGGGCTTTGAACCCTATTATTTAAACCCAATGCTTCAACAAAGTATCTGGTAAAAGTTGTTTTACCACTTCCAAGATTTCCATACAAAGCTAAAACAGATCCCTTATGTACTTTACCAGCTAATTCAATAGCAATTCTTTTAGTTTCTTCGGTAGATTTGGTAATACTTTCCATAAAAATATTCCCGAAACTGATGCCCCCAGAACATCAATAAATACATCACTAATACTGGAAGATCTATCGGCGGTAAATGACTGATGATACTCATCAAAAATTGCATACAGAAGCGAAAGCAATATAGAAAGGGGTATGTTTTTTGTGGCTTTAAAATAGGAAACACAGAGAATCATAGACATTATTACATGACCAATTTTTTGTACAGACTCTGTATTTGCCACAGTGGAATTAACCACCTCCCCAGGCTGGGAAGAAAGTATAAAAATTATAGTCATCACCACTAAAGCCGGGAGCCAGTTAATAATTTTTTTCACTATGGTATTTTACCATTTACACCATAAGTTCGGGACTCAATATCAATTCTTTTAACACTGTTTTTACTCTTCCTGAAACCTAAATAAAAGAAAATTAAAAATTCAACAAATACTAAAAGGTAAAAACAATCTTCCGTGATTTCTTCATATAATTTTTTATAAATACTTTCTCTACTAGAATCTTTTAAAAATACACTATCTAAAGTTTCTTCTTGGACGCCCTCACCTTCGTTTTTTAATACTAAATCCCCCTTAATTTTTTTATTTAAATCCTCCAGATATTTTTCATACACTTTTTTGGACCAAACATACTTTTTAGGAGTCAGATATACCTGACCATTAGATAAATTTAATATTTCAAAATACAGATTGGCCTTCTCTATCCCAAAACCTTTTATTCTTATTAACATTTCTTTTTGCAGGGAAGGAAGATCTGAAACTAATGAAAAGGATGAAACCCATAGATTTTTTTCCGCATTAAATACTTCAACAATTCCATTTTCTATAAAAGGTTTAACCAAAAATAATTTTTCATCGTAACCTTCCAGCTTATACTTAAAATTGACCACCGTTTCTTTATTTTCATCTATAAGATATCTATTTAATGAAAAGTCAAAGTAGTTATTTTCAGCAATACACAATATTCTGTAGAATACTATTAGAGCAATAAATATCATCTTCCTCACAAATTGATTCTAGGATAAAAAATAAAGATCAAAAGATGCAAATTTCTATTTTTAGTAGGATATTCTATTTAAAAACAACAGCACTGTAGATAGATGATTTTTGATAATAATCCGAAAACTTCAGATCAGGCCCGTACCAAGGATCATACATAATATAATCGCTACCTGATTTTTTAGAAAGTACAACAAAATGTGTACCATAAGGACCTGCGTAAACACCTACAATAACAGGCCGTTTCTCTAACTCATCACTTATGGAAGATGCGGTAATAGCTTTGTAACTCTTTCCGGGAGGTGCTTTCCAAGGTATAAGCATCATTGCAGTATTTGAAAAAAACCTGCTATCATCTTTTGCTACGTCACCCGGAGAAATGTTATTTCCATAATATCTGTTATACATAGCGACGCTTGTAATCAAACACCCCACCTCAAAAACTGTATAGTTTGAATTTCCTATTTTTTGATTAGCCCATCTTGCATCCCTTTGGGACAAATACCAACCTTCCTTTCCCGAACCAAATTCGTTACTTCCGATGATTCCTCCTCCAGCGCTCTGAACGAATCCTGCAAAAGAAGCAAGCTCCTTCTCTGCTTCAGCCAACAATTCCTGATATTTTGCTTCGTCGTTTTGAGTATCGGCCAATAACTTCTCTTTTGCTTCTTTTTGACTATCCAGACTTCTTTGGTAACTATCCAAGTTAGCTTTTTCAATCTGAAGTTTGTTTTTTAACTCTTCCTGCTCTGTTTTTTTGTTTTGAAAAATATCCTTCTGCTGTTCAAAGCTTGTTCTCGTTTCCGCCATCTGATCAATTAATTTATTATCATTTTCCTCTAAAGCTCTTAAGTACTCTGTTTTTTTAACCAGAGAGTTTAAAGTATTGCTTCCAAATAAAAGCATGAGCATACTATTTCCTCTATCCTTGTACCTTTCTCTCATCCTCGAGCCTAAAATCATTTCCTGATATTCAATTGATTTAACAAGCTTGTCTATTCTTATACCAAGGTTTTCTATACCCTCTGAAAGCTCTTTAATCCTATCTTCTGTTTTTACAATGTTGGCAATAGAATTTTGTATTTTTAACTGAGTAAGACCAATTTGACTGTCCATATAATCAATTTCATTTTGTAAAGTGTTGGCTTTTCCTCGTAAATCACTAATCTTCTTCTCATATTTTTCTATTTTTTCCTGAATATCTTGAATCTCTTCCTCATCCTCGTTAGAAGTTTCTTCTTGGGCAAAAGAAGGAATAGTAAAAGGTAGCAAAAAAGCAAAAATTACAGCTATTACTAAGAAAAAATGTTTATTGATTTTCATAGGTCTTTTAATATTTTAAATATTTCTTGACCGCAGCCTTGCTTCCGAAGTATCCCAAAACAAATCCGGAAAGTATGAGAATAAAGGCTAAAATCAAAGAAAATATTACGGGATTCATGAATACTTTAGGTAAAAAACCAAAGGATAAACCCCTGGAAAATACACCTAACTTACTTTCAACAAACCCTAAAATGAAGATTACAATCGATGATAAAAAGGATGACACTGCGCTAAAAAACACTCCTTGGTACATAAAGGGTTTCGTCATGTAAGAATCCTTGGCTCCTACTAATCTCATTACTTCAAGTTCCTGGCCACGCGAATCTATTGCTGTCCTTAAAGAAGAAATAATCACCGAGTATGAAATTAGGAAGAACATAATCACTAAAATAAAACCAACTATATACACAGCGTTACTAACCGATTTAAATTTTTGAATAACATCTTTATAGAACCTGACCTCCTCTACACCCTCTTTTGATTGAAGCTCGTTTGTAAGCCCTTCGAGATCAGTAATTTTCTTTGTCTTAATCTCCAAACTGGCAGGCAACACACTCGCAGAAATAGATTCCAATAAAACCGGTTGATCTTGATTTATATCTTTAAAAATCTTCAAGGCTTCCTCTTTGGAAATATAAGTTACTTCAGAAATTCTATCGTCTGAAAGTAAACTATCTTTAAAAGGAATTATCTTATCTTCTCCGAACTCATCTTTAAAAAATACGGTAATTTGAGCCTGGTCTTCTAAATATTTCAACATTGTTTGGGACAACACTACCACTTCAATAAAAATCCCAAGGAGTAGGAAGGTCACTCCCATAACTAAAATGTTTGAAACCGTCATTAATCTTTCTTTCTGTATATAGTTTTTTAATATGTTCCAAACTTTAGGCACGATATTTACCTCCCTTTTTATCAGATACTAGTTTACCCTTCTGAATTTTAATAACTCTTTTAGTTAATTTATCAACAATTCTTTGATCGTGTGTTGCCATAATAACAGTTGTACCCAAAGAGTTAATTTTTTCTAATAACTCCACTATTTCATCTGAAACATCGGGATCAATCATTCCGGTAGCTTCATCAGCAATTAAAACATCGGGCTCGTGAGCTAAAGCTCGGGCGATAGCAACTCTTTGTTTCTCACCTCCCGATAACTCTTGGGGGTAGTATGAAGAATGGTCTAAAAGACCTACCAGACTTAAAACATTTGGGACTACACTTTTAATTTCCTGCTCGTCAGCATCAACCACTTCCAACGATACGGCCACATTATCATATACAGTCTTGGAGTTAAGAAGTTTATAATCCTGATAAACTACACCTATTTTTCTTCTAAATTCAGGCATTTCTTCAGGTTTAATATTTGAAATATCCTGATTATTGAAAACAACCTGACCTTCTTCTGGTTTTTCTTCTCTAGTTAGTAATTTAATAATTGTTGATTTACCCGCCCCCGAAGGCCCGATTATAAAAATAAATTCTCCTTTTTCAATTGAAAATGACACATCATCCAGAACTTTATTACCAGGAATATATTCTTTAGTAACATTTTTAAATTCAATTTGAGACATTGTTTATTATTACCTCCTCAACCAAAAGAACAGGAGTTTTCCCATCCTTTAATGTACTTAAAGTACCAATTACCTTTACATACAACCCTTCAGATATTTCTAATTTATTATCCTTTGCTGATAATAAATAAATATCTTTACCAGAACCATCAGTAAGAGAATACGATATTTCATCTATTGGATACATTTCAGGATTCACATAAGTAATTTTCCCGGAAGCTTCTGTCTTCTCGGATTTTGGCAAATTTCCCGAATAGGTCTTCACAGGTGTTTCATCTTCATTTAATTTCGGTGACATAAGATATCCAATTGAAATACCTACTGTGGTAAAAGAGACAAAAATGGCTAAAAGCATATAAACGAGCCTTTTGCCCTTAATAGCTTCCATTTTGTCATAAGTATTTTTGAGCAGATTAGACATATTTATAACAATTATATATTACATTTATAAAAATATGTATAAGCCAGTAAAATTTATAACTGAGGTTCCTTACACAGATTTTTCTACACTGTATTTATTTTGTAAATCCTTAAAAACTCTACTGCCGATAGAAATTATATTTAATAACAAGACCACGACCCCATCAATCTATAACAGCATTAAAAGAATTTTATATGGGTGCGGAATTGATATTGCTCATATAAAAATTTATCACTGCTACTGTAATAATTTTTACGCTTATCTTACCTTGAAAAAAGAAGGTAGAGACTTTGACATTAATATTGGAATAAAAGACGCACTAGAAATTTCAAAAGAGGCAGCTATTCCAATCTTTGTTAAAGATAAAATATTGGAAAATTATGGAATAAAAATTACCAAAGATTTAATAATTAAAAGTCTTAAGGATTCGGATTAATTAGAATCAATTTGAAAGATAGTTTGAAATATTTTGCTCGTGTTCACTTAGACTAACGCTGTATCTCATTATTCCGTCTTTATCGGTTAAATAGTAGTAATAAGGAGTTTTCTCATAATTTATAACCGCAGATAGTGACGATAAACTAAAACTTGAGATGGGAGTCGGTGGGAGACCAACCACAGCTCGGGTGTTATAAGGATTTTTCGTGTCTAATTCCTCGCGGGTAAGGTTGTGAGGCCACCAATCAATATCGTACATATCTTCTAAAGTTGGAGTGCATATTATGTCGCCCCCATCACCACCACACAATCTTTTATACGCAACACTATATTGAGTTGTAGCGTCTACATCTAATTTCATACCTTCTTTCCATCTTTTTATTAAAATACCAGCGACAATAGGAGCATCTTCAGGGTTAGAGACCTCTCTTTCAACCATAGACGCAAAAATTACTGCTTCCTGTTTTGATAAACCGACCTTATCCAAATTTTCACCTGTGAGGATATTCGTAGTCTTCTTATCAAAAGTATCTCTTAACTTATTAAAAACTTCCTCCTCATCTGCATCTAAATTAAAAAAATAAGTATCAGGAAAAAGATAACCTTCATACGGTTTAGCAATCTCCATAAAATCCTGGTAGTTAAAGTTTTTGAGTTTTCGTGAAGCATAAATTGCGAATTGTTCCAATCTCCAACCCTCTAAAAATGTTAAAGATATATCATTTCTCCCATTTTTTAACATGTCAACTAAAGTTACCAATGAAGTACCAGCTGGAATTTTGTAAGTACCAGCTTGAATATTTGTATCGGACCTATTCAAGAAGACATAAAAAATGAAAAGAAATTCTGAATTTATAGCCTCTTTTTCATAAAGCATCTGAGCTATTTCAAAAACATCATCTCCCGATCCTATTTCAAAATTAGCTTCTTTTGCAGTTTGAGAAGGTCTGTGAACAGCGCTCTTATAATAAATGAGAGACATCAGAGGTATAAAGAAAAGGAATAAAAATAATAGAAAAAACACTACTAATTTTTTCTTTTTAGGTGTTAAAACGTGATATTTTTCCGGATCTAATTCTTCAGACATGCAAGTATTTTAGCATACAAAAAGCGTCCGGAGAAAAATCTAAAACCGGACGCTATTAAGGTTAGATGAGAAATAATTAAAAACTTGTAACTACCTCCTTTTGAATACTATGTCCAACTTCTTTTTCGAAAGCGGATAAGATATCCATCAGATCATCAACCCAATAATTACCCAATCTGTAAACCCAAAGCTCCACTTCTTGAAGCTGCTCGCGAATAATTATGGATCCGATAGACAGGAAGCTAAGAAAACCAGGTTTGACAATTGAATAGGTTATAATTTGAAAACTATCCTGATGCTCTTTACCCAGTTTATACCCCTTTAACGCTAATGCTTCTTGTAGACGTTTTTCGAGAATAAGTTCCTCGGTAGGTCTAAAAACATTTTCTTGATTACGTTTTTTTCTTTTAAAAAGAAGGTTTCCCATTTATTCTATCCTTTCTAAGATTTTTCTAGCATTCTATCACAATTTTAATAAAACAAAAAAAGACAGAAAATGTTATAATAACGGCACGGGAAGCTGACTGATCGCTTTTATGAAAGGTGTGAACCCGGATTAGAAGAGGAAAGTCCAGACTGCACAGAGCAAGGGGACGGAGGGTAACCTCCGACGCGTAATCGCTGGTGTTTCATTAATGAAAATTAATGGAAACGGATGGTGAATTAACATCTTCCGAGAGCAACAGAGACGAGCTTTTTCCGTAAGCTTAAGCACGGAAAAGATATGAAACGGGCAATCCCACCCTGCAGAAACCCACGAACGTACCGCTTTGAGTCGGCTCGGCAAGGTACAAAGATGGGGCGTAGATAGATGATCGGATAATACAGAATCTGGCTTATAGGCTTCCCGTGCCTATTTATATTAATTGTTTGTCCCGAAAAATTTCTTCAAGATAGTTGAGGCTATCATTGTTACCGGAACAGCGCACACAGCCCCAATTATTCCAAAAAAATTTGCCCCTACAAGTAAAGCAAGCAAAATAACAAGGGGTCTAAATCCGGAAACCTTACCCATAATCTTTGGAACAAGTAAGTTGTTTTCCAACTGTTGAATTATCACAAAAAGAGATACTACTCCAATACCTTTTATGGGGCTGTCTGTAAAACCTATTAAACCAGCCACTATAGCAGATAGAACAGGACCAACGTTCGGAATAGCTTCAAAAATACCTGACAATAAACCCAAACCAACAGAATACCTAACTCCCAAAATTGAAAGCCCAATAAAACTTGCTACTCCAATTACCAGCATTAAAAGTAATTGACCTTTTATCCAAGCCCCGACATTTTTTTCGATATCTTCTATAGTCTCTTGTACTATATCCTCATTATTCTTAGGAAAAAGAGAAATAAAACCCTTTTTGATATTTTCCCAATCCAATGACATGTAAATTGATATGACAAGAACACTCAAGAAAGTGGCAAAATTTGAAAAAATTGAAAATGTTGCATTTATTACTCCAGTAGATATTTTAGACGTATCGGGAATCATATTCGGAACGGATGACTGCCACTCCTGCGGAATTTTAACATTTTGAAGCATATAAGGGATGCTAACAATCATTTTTTGAAGCTCTGTAATTAAAGGAGGGACAACAAATGTGAGAACTCCTAATATTATTAAAACAAACAGAGAATAAGAAATTAAGACCGCAAGTCCTCTGGATATTCTTTTATTGAATAGAAAACCTCTCATGAAATACCTCACAGGTTGTTCCATAGATATAACCAGCAATGTTGATAATAAAAGTATTCCTATGATTGGCCCCAATCTGTAAATAACAAAAAGACCTAAAATTGTCAGCAGAAAAAGAATTATAGTTTTAATTGATATTACTATTTGTTTATCCATTTATAAGTTCTCCTTTATTCTATTGTATATTATTTCTTTAAAATCGTCCTTAGTAATATCAAACCACTCTATTAAGTTATTTTTCTTAAACCAAGTCTGTTGCCTTCTTATATAGGAATGTAGGTTGAATTTGGTTTTCTG
>JAKLGS010000031.1 GCA_022710505.1 Patescibacteria group bacterium | reverse complement strand
GGATTAATTTTCGGTGCGGGATATTTTTTATTAAAAGACGAAATTAAACTACCCAGTCTAAGAAAGAACCCCACAATCCAAAGATTAGAGGGTTTCCCTACCGTAATTTACACCGATAAACAAATAGAAAAAACAAGAAAAGTAATAACCAGCGAACAGGAGTTAGCTGAGTTTCTAAATCTTATCGATGAGACAGGTATATTGACGGTAAAAGAAAAGGTTGATTTTGAAAAAAATGTTGTCGTTGCGGTGTCAACTGAAACGAATGAGGAAACTGGACATAAGATTAAGATAAGAAAGGTTTATGAGGATAAAGTAAAAGATAAGATATTAATTGAATTTGAGGAAGTTAACCCTGAAGATGATTGTAAGATGGAAATAGATAAGAATATTGCAGTGGATTTAGTAATGCTTTCTAAAACAGATGCAAAAGTAGATTTTGAGAAAGTCACAAAAGTTATAGAGTGTGAAGACAGTGAAAGTGATAACGAGAATACGGATGAAAGCACAGAATCAAACTCCAAGACGGAATCTACAGAATAAAATAAATATGACTGCCCTATGCTTAATTTAAGATTAAAACTAAATCAAGATGTTTTTTTAGGCGAAGAGAAAAAATCTCCCAGAGATGGTTTTGGTGATGCGTTGAGTGAATTAGCAGATAAAAATAAATCGATTGTGGCTATGTCAGCTGATCTTTCAGAATCAGTAAAGTTAAAGACCTTTTCTCAAAAATATCCGGAGAGATTTATACAAACAGGAATTGCCGAGCAGAATATGTGCTCTATAGCCTCGGGACTTGCTATGGAAGGAAAAATACCATTTGTTGTCACTCACGCTATATTCCTGACATCGAGAGCTTGGGACCAAATAAGACTCTCTATTTGTATGGCAAACGCAAATGTAAAAATATGCGGATCTCACGAAGGATTTTCAAATGGACCTGACGGAGCCTCCGCAGAACCCCTGGAAGACATTGCAATAATGAGAGTTATCCCGAATATGACAGTTATAAATCCAATAGATTACGAGCAAACAAAAAAGGCAGTTCTGGAAATATCAAAACACACGGGGCCTGTTTATCTAAGATTCTCTAAAGCCGAACTCCCCAATATCACTACCAAGGAAACCCCTTTTAAAATAGGAAAAGCGGACACGTTAGTAGAAGGAGACAGTGTTACAGTTATTTCCTGCGGAGGAATTACTTATCAAGCACTCGAAGCAGTAAAAAACCTTAAAGCAAAATATAAGATAAACGCAGAGCTAATAGCCTCTCCTACTATAAAACCACTGGATGAGTACAAGATATTGGAATCTGTAAAAAAGACGGGGAGATGTGTAACCGTTGAAGAACATCAAGTAATAGGCGGCTTAGGTAGCGCTGTTTCCGAACTTTTGTCTGAAAAGCTACCCTCCCCGCTTTTAAGAATTGGGGTTGGTGACACATTTGGAGAGTCGGGAGATTACAAAGATTTATTAAACAAATATGGATTGAGTTCCCATCATATAGAAGAAAAGGTAATAAATTTTTTAAAAGATAAAGGTAAAAAATAAATGGATATTTTAACAATTGGAGACTCGTGTATAGACGTAACAATGCATGTTTCAAATGCCGATGAGGTAAACATGTCAGGATCTGACAAACAGCAGATATGCTTTTTACATGGCAGTAAGATACCCGTAGACAGATTTTACTCTGCCGTAGGAGGTAACAATGTAAATGTAGCCACAGGATGCAACAGAATGGGTTTAAAAACCGCAGTTTATACTGAAATCGGGGACGATGCTAATGGTAACCTGATAGTAGATGAACTCAATAAACTGGGTATCAATACAGAATTTTGTATTAAAAATAAAGGGGAAGTAACAAACGTAAATTCAATAGTTGTACACAATTACGAAAGAACAATTTTTTCATATCATGCACCCAGAAATTACAAAGTAAGAGATTGGGAAAAACCAACATTCCTCTACTACACATCAATCGGTGAGGGTTTTGAGAAATTCCAAATGGAACTTATAGATTACATTGAAAAAAACAGAGATATTGGGATAATTTTTAATCCTGGAACACAACAAATGAAAGCGGGATATAACTCAATCAAGGAATTTTTAGAGGTTACTAATATTTTGATTTTAAATCTGGATGAGGCTGTAAGGCTCGTTGGGGAGAAACCATTGCCCAAGATGCATATAGATTTACAAAAACTCGGCCCTAAGTTAACAGTAATCACAGACGGTAAAAACGGAGCCAGCGGTTTTGACGGTGAAAATCTTGTTAAAGTTAGTGCTTACACAGACGGCCGGGAAGTAAAAGACAAAACAGGGGCTGGTGATGCTTTTTCTTCGGGATTTATTTCAGCAATTTTTCATAAAAAACCATTGAAGGAAGCTTTAGGCTGGGGATCGATAAACTCATTTGGGGAAATAACAAAGGAAAGCGCAGGAACGGGAATATTCAACAAAAAAGAAATGGAAAAAATCACGAACGAAATAATGTAATCTACTAGTGTATTAATAAAATTGTATAATCTTAATATGAAAATAGGAGCGTTTTTTGAAAGAAATAAGCCAATATTCATAATCGGAATCGTAATGTTTGTTATCTTCTCTATCATAATTGTGTCTTCTATCCTTATGCCTAAAAAAGAAACCGAATACACCGAAATAGACGAGGCTGATAAAGAATTTTATAAAGTGGCCTATGAAGATTTGGGTAAAAATGAATTTGAAGGAACAGATGAAGAGAGCGAAAAAAAGGAGGAGCCTGCTAAACAGGAGGTCAATATGGATGAGATATTCGGTGTGTTACAAGTTGACTACACTGAAGAAGGTTTTGTTCCAAGAGTTACAAGAATCAGGGTTGGTCAAAATGTAAATTGGACTAATAAAACTGATAAAATCATATATTTAAAGCAAATTAAACCCTATTACAAAGAGTTCGAGGAATCACTAAGCATAAAACCAAATGAAAGCTTTAAATTTAAAATGACGGAGATAGGTATTTGGACTTACGAAGAGACTGAGTCCGGAGATTGGGGGTCTATAGAGGCTAAACCTTTACCAAGTGTTATGCCAGAACCAAAACCTAAAACGGAAACTCCGGCTACAGAAGATTTAAAATCAACAACAGAACCCACAGCTATTACCACTCCCCAACTTTAGTATCTATCCTAAAAATCGTTATAACACCTAATAAATTTTTTACAAAATTTGAATAAAAGATACAAGGCCCCTTCCTATGTAAGTAGGAGATTATAAGTAGGAATGAAAGCTATTTAAAAGCACTTGGACAAATATCATTTAAAACACAATCCTGACATTTTGGTTTTCTTGCTATACAAACATAACGACCGTGCAATACTGCTGAACCAGAAAAGTTTCTCCAATAATTTTTGGGTATGATTTTCATCAAATCTCTTTCGATTTTTTTAGGATCGGTTTCTTTTGTAAGTCCGAGGCGATTTGACACCCTCGATACGTGCGTATCTACCACAATTCCTTCGGCTATTCCCCACAACTCTTGAGTGATAACGTTGGCACTTTTCCTTGCAATACCGGGTATCTTCGTAAGCTCCTCAATATTTTTTGGGAGTTTCCCTCCAAATTCAGCGACAACAACCTGACCTGCTTTTACTAACCTCTCTGCTTTTCCTTTATAAAAATTCACCTGATTAATTAGCTTGCCTACCTCACCTATATCTGCATTTGCCAGTGATTCCCAGTCCGGGTATTTTTTAAAAAGTTCGGGCGTAACTTGGTTTACTTTTTTATCAGTAGTTTGAGCGGAAAGCATCACAGCAACTGCAAGTTGGTATTCATCAGAATGAACTAACTCGGTTTTTGGCTCTGGGTGGGATTTTTGTAGTTTTCTTGCCACCTCTTTTGCGTATTCAAATTTATCCATGCGGCAATTATACATTGAATTTTTTTCTTATATGTGGAATGATAATCAAAAATAAAACAGGAGGAAGAGATGGAAGAAGAAATAGTGAAAAAAACGATAGTGATTTGGCATGACTGTAACCCCTGTATCACCAAGAGTTTAATAAATTACCTAAATTGGACATACTTAACAAAACATTCCGGAACTATGTTAAACATTGTTTACTTAGATGAGTTAAAAGAGAGGAATCTCGAAGAATCAAGTTTAATTAAAATCTTAAGAGATTGTGAAGCTTTAGTATATTCCTGCGATTCTTTTCACGATATAAAGGCGTCTGAGGAGGAATGGGAAGTAATCAAAAGCCAAAAGTGGTATGCAGTATCTTGGAACATAGATAAAAAGAATAATAAAAAAGATGAGGGGTGTCAGTTAGGTCTTTCTATTTTTACCATTAAAAATGTAATCTTCATCGAAAAAGAGGGATTGATTAAATTAATGGAAGATGTGAGAAATAAAAGATCCCGCTTATAAAACTTGAGCGGGATTTTATTTTGGACGGGGCGCGAAAGGCTGAAAATATGAGGGTAGAGCCCAAATTCTACAGAAGAGTTAGTTGGTTATCGGGGGTTTTCTGTTCTCTACTCTTTAAGCTGTCACCTTCTACCTCAAAACCCATTCTACGTAACAAAGATTTAAAATTATATTTTTCTAATATTTCTTTTACTTTTATTTTATTTAAACTGTTATATTTGCAATCTTCCAAATCAAGTTGAAAAGGAACATCCAGAATAATTTGGGCAAGTTTTTTGCTCATTAATGCCTGCTCATAACTTTCAATTAATTTAGTTTTTAAAGATTCAGGCTCAACAGTCTCAATATTTTTATAAATTTCCTCTAAAGTTCCATATTTTTGAAGTAATTTTGTGGCTGTCACCTCACCAACACCGTAAACTCCGGGAATATTATCACTGGGATCGCCTCTTAATCCTTTATAATCAGCCACATGCTCGGCCGGAAAACCAAGTCGAGTATCAACTTCTTTTTCACCCATCCACTCAATCTCACCTTTTTTTCCTGGAACCATAATGATATTTCCATTACCTGCAAGCTGCCACAAATCACGGTCATTGCTAACTATGACAATATCTACCTTGCCCTTTAATTTTGTTGCTACTGTGCCAACAACATCGTCAGCTTCGTAGCCTTCAACCAATATTTTTTTAATTTCAAAGGCATCGAGAATGTCTAAAACTTTTGGAATCTGAACTTGTAAATCTTCTTCCATCGGTTTTCGGTGAGCCTTGTAAGAGGTAAATTCGCCGACTCTAAATGTAGGCTCTTGCCCGTCTAGTGCCGCCACCATGTAATCAGGTTTTATTTGCTCCAAGACATTGATAATCATTGATGTGAAGCCATAAATGGCGTTAGTAGGCTGACCATCGGGACCACGGAAAGTGCTGGGAATCGCGTGGTAAGCTCGGTGTAAAAAATTAAATGTGTCAATGATTAGTAATTTTTTCATAGTTTTTGGCGGTTTTGTTGAGCTTGTTTTGGAGCTGGCTTAAGACCACCGGCGGCTCGACCCTACCCGATAATCCAGCGCCTAAATTCTCGGAAATAACCCTCCGATCGAAGTAATTTTCTTTTGTTTAAAGATATTTAGAATCTTTTCTGATGTATCGGGCATAAAGGGTTTACACAATTTAGCAATCAAAATTAAATCTTCTATCTCGAACTGCAAAACTTCTTTTAATTTTTCGTTATCTTTTATCCCCCAAGGTTCTTCCTCGTTAATTTTTTTATCTAAATCAGAAATTTTTGACCAGATATATTGCAGAGCAATGTCAACTCTATACACATCAAAATATTGAGACAACTCTGTACTCAAAACATTACTATCTTCAGTTTCAAAAGCAAAAGAAATACCAGATTTTTCTGCTAATTTTTCCAGTCTCGCTACTGTATTTCCTAATCCATTTGCAAGATCTGCATTATAAACGGTCTTAAAATTATCTTCCGAAAAATCTGAATCTTCGACTATTGGTCCGTATCTCAAAAAATAATATCTAACAGGATCAACACCGTACTTCTCTACTAAGTCCTTAGGTGCAACTACATTTCCCAAACTTTTACTAATTTTTTTACCATTTAAACTTAAAAATCCGTGGTCATATATATGGGAAGACAACTCGTATCCAGCAGATTTCAACATACAAGGCCATAGAAGCGCGTGCATTCTTGCAATATCCTTTCCAATAAAATGCACTATTTCGGTATCAGAATCCCAAGAACCAACCTGCAAACCAAATGTTAAATAGTTAACTAGTGCGTCAAACCAAACCCATAAAACGTGATTTTCATCTACCGGGCACTCAATTCCCCACGGAAGCTTCTCTTTTCTTCTTGTAACAGGAATGTCCTCAATGGTATCAATAAAAGCGTACATTTCTTTGTAACGTTGATTTGGCAACACAAAATCAGTATTTTTTTCAAATAATTCTTTTAAAAAATCTTTGAAAGAAGAAAATTTAAAAAAGTAGTTCTCATCTTCAACAATTTGAATTTCATTGTTTTGATGTAACGGACATTTACCATCAATTAAGTCTTTTCCTGTCTTGTAGGCTTCACAACCTTCACAGTAAAGGCCTTTGTAAGTGCCTTTGTAAATATAGCCAGCGTCATAAACTTTTTTAAAAAATTCGGAAGCTACTTTTTTATGGTCTTCATCGGTTGTTCTGATGAATCTGTCGTATGAGATTTGCAAAGAGTCCTGTTGTTCTTGATCTTTTTTGGAGATTTCATCTACAAAAGTCTTTGTATCTACACCCTTTTCTTTGGCCACATGAAAAACTTTTTGACCGTGTTCATCTGTTCCTGTTACAAAAAAAACATTTTCTTTTCCTCTTCTTTCTCTTTCAAAACGGGAAACACAGTCAGCTAAAATTTTTTGATAAGCGTGACCTATATGAATTACGTCGTTCACATAATCTATTGCGGTTGTAATAAGAATTTTCTTTTTCACAAGAAGATTTTAACAGAGGGCTTAAGCACTGTACAGAGTTGGGCAAAATGATAAATTGGATTACTTCCTCCCCCTCAAATGTACAAAAATAGCAATATAAAAAATACCCACCAACCCGATGTTCAGCAAAGTATCAATATGAAAAGCTCTTAAAAAAGCTACTATCACTATTCCAAAACTAATAAAAACCCCCCACTTCATCGCCCTTCTAAACAACTGCTTTAAATCTGTAAACTTCGGATACTTTTTTTTATAAAAAAAATAAAAAGGAAATGAAAAACTTAAACCCAAACATAAAAACAAAACCCCCAAGAACAGAAAAATCTCCATATACGTATCAGGTGAAATCCAAAAAAACAAAAGAACAAACCACAAAACCCACAAAACAACGTTAAGAAAAATAGAAAACTTCACCAACTTAATCATAGATTGATTTTAACACTCTGGTAAAATAGAAACTATGGATATACAAACAATAACCCTGCTCGCCATAATAATGATCGGATCCGTTATTCTACTGGGATTTTACCTCTCAAAACAATTCAAAAGTTCTGGAAAATCAGAAGATACAATACTTCTGGAGTGGTTAAAAGACATGAAAGGTACAGTTGAAAAAAACACCGAGGTAATGGAAAGACAGCTAAAAGATCAACGTTCATCCCTAGAAGAACAAATGAAAAATCAAAGAGAAACACTTAGCCAACAAACAAAATTCATTTCCGAAAGACTTGAAAAATCAAGCGACGTCATAAGGGAAGTTCAAAAACAACTTGGTGGAATTCAGGAATTTGGAACTGACATGAAAGACTTAAGCAACATTTTAAAATCCCCTAAGCTAAGAGGTGGCCTCGGTGAACAATTTTTATATGAAATACTTGAAAACTTTCTTCCCAAGGATCTTTTCAAAACACAATATAAATTTAAAGACGGAAGTGTTTGTGATGCCGTAGTCTTTACAGATAAAGGAATCATCCCAATAGACTCAAAATTCCCGATGGAAAATTTTAAAGCTATGATAACGGCAGAAATGCAAACAGAAAGAGATAAATTTAAAAAAACCTTCGTATCAGACGTTAAAAAAAGAATAGACGAGATATCGGGAAAGTACATCCTTCCTGAGGAAAAAACTACCGACCAGGCAATAATGTATGTCCCTTCCGAAAATGTTTATTACGAACTTATTGTAAATACTCCTGAAATTGAAGATTACTCAAAAGCCAAAAATGTCATACTGGCCTCTCCCAACACTCTTTCATACTTTTTAAAAGTTTTGCTGGTAGCCTACCAACAACACGAACTTCAAAAACACACCGGAGAGATTTTAAAAGCTCTTGCAGGAATAAAAGTTGAAGCAGGAAAATTTAATGAAGATTTAAACGTTTTAGAAAGACACATTTCAAACTCTTACAAATCAATGGACGGTGT
>JAKLGS010000030.1 GCA_022710505.1 Patescibacteria group bacterium | reverse complement strand
AAAGAGTACGGCGGTATTACACAACATATTGGTGCTTACCAAATTTCTCATAACGGTAAAAAAATAACTTTTATAGATACACCCGGCCATGCAGCATTTACTCAGATGAGAGCCAGAGGTGGAAGAGCTGCCGACATAGTCGTACTAGTTGTAGCCGCAGAAGAAGGGGTAAAACCTCAAACTAAAGAAGCTATTTCACACATCAGAGCAGCAAAAGTTCCTTTTATCGTAGCTATAAATAAAATAGACAAACCGGGTGCTGATCCGAGAAAAGTAAAACAAGAATTAGCTCAGGAAAACGTTCTTGTAGAAGATTGGGGTGGAAGCGAAATTTGTGTTGAAATGTCGGCAAAAACCGGAGAAGGGATGGATACTCTTCTTGATGCTATTTTACTTTTATCTGAAATGATTTCGATACCGGCTGACCCTTTAGGTGAGATGGAAGCCATAATTATTGAATCCCGACTTGATAGGAAAAAAGGTGTGGTGGTTTCTTGTATTTTAAAAAATGGAACTTTAAGAGTTGGAGATACAGTTTCAGCTTCGGGAATTAATGCAAAAATAAAATCAATGACCGGATATGACGGAAAAATAATGAAGGAAGTCGGTCCTTCGGACCCTGTAGAGTTGCTCGGGTTTAGCGTTGTTCCTCATGTCGGAGATATTTTATTAATGAAGGGAAGTGAGTTAGCTGAATTATCCAGAGACGACAACAAAATAGAGATTATTGGAAAAGACGCTAAAAGAATGGTTTCTATGGTCTTAAAAGCCGACACCGAGGGTACGCTGGAAGCTGTTAAGGCAAGTTTATCAAACTTGGTTACTTCTTCGGCCGAGACAACCTATGCTTTAAAACTCCTGCACACCGGGACCGGGGATATAACCGAGTCAGATGTAATGCTTGCTCAAAGTGTTAAAGGTGTGGTTGTGGGTTTTGATATAAGAATTTCTCCCGCGGTTGAAGATTTGGCAGAATCCTTAGGTGTTTTTATTAAGTCTTACAGAACTATTTACGATCTAATTGATGACGCAGCAAAATTTTTGGAAGGAACTGCTGTTAATGAAATGTCAAAGGTAAAAGGCAGAGCCAAGGTCATAAAAATATTTAAACTTGATTCGGGCGATATCATCGCCGGATGTAAAGTTCTTGCAGGAGCACTAAAAGTAAAATCACGTGTAGCTATTTATAATAAAAATCCTGCAGATCTTACAAAAGAAGACGAGCCGTTATTTTACGGTTCCATTAAAAAATTAAAAAAAGGAAAAGATGATATTGATGTTGCCGGTAAAGACAATGAATGTGGTGTACTTCTTAAACCCCAGTTTGAAGAAATTACTGCAGACATGTACTTTGAAGTTCTATAGTCTTTAGATATTTCTTTATAAATTTATACCCCAATTTACCTTGTCATTATAATGTTTTACTGTTTTCCTGATTTTCTAGGATCGCCCTCAAGCCTCACTGACATTTGACACTATAGGGCTAAAGTTGTACAATTCTTCAGGTTCTGGTATAGTGTTCCATCCTCTACTTATTATGTGTTCCCTGCTCGAGTAAATTTTAAATAAAATATGAATTCTGAATTTGATAAAACAAACCAAATATTGAGTCTTATTAAAGAAGCGGGAAGTATAGTAATTCTTCCTTCTAAAACTGCGGGTATTGATTCATTTTCATCCGCGGTAGGTCTTTACTATATGCTACAAGCCGAAGGTAAGGAGGTAATGATTTTGTATCCCGGTATGGTTCCGCAGGATTTCGGAGATGTCGAGGATATAAACATTGCTGATAATTCTTCTGCAAGAGAACTTGTGGTCTCTGTTGACTACTCCAATACTAATGCTTCAAAAGTAAATTACTCAACCGAAAACGATGTTTTACATTTTTCACTAAGTCCTATTGAAAGAGATTTCGATTTATCCAAAATAAAATCTGAAATCAAAGGTTACGATTTTGATTTAATCATAACTGTAGGCGCCCCTTCGAGAGACAGCTTGGGCAGATTATTGGAAGATGTGGGAGGAACTTTCGGTGGGGTTGATATTTTAAATATTGATAATTCTGAAAGAAATCAAAGATTTGGGAATATAAATGTAGTAGACCCGAGCTTTGATAGCACAAGTTTGCTGGTATTAAATCATGCCATTAAATGGGACCTTGAAATTTCCAGCAAGGCTGCGGAAGCTTTACTTAAAGGAATTTCTAAGAGAAAGGGTATTTAGTAGTTGATTTATTAAGTTAGTTTTGGTATATTACCATAGTTAATTATGGCTTTATCTAAGGAAAAAAAGGCACAGATAATAAAAACCAGCAGATTACATGATGCTGATACAGGATCACCTGAAGTTCAGGTTGCTATCCTTACTGAATCTATTGCAAAATTATCCGACCATCTTAAAACCCATAAAAAAGATAATCACTCCAGAAGAGGTCTTCTTCAAATGGTTAACAAAAGAAGAAGATTGATATCCTATCTAAAAGGAAAAGATGAAGATAGATATAGCCAATTAGTTGAAAAAATTGAGCTGTCTAAGTAAGGACAGCCGGAAAATTAGGATAGCGGGTCTTATTCATTGGATTAGGAGGCAGGCTATTATGCATCGAGTGCATAATATTTTGAATCTTAATCCTCTAGATAACAAACCCCTATGTAAGAAAAAATGAATAAAATTGTAAGAAAAGAAACCAATTTTGCTGGTAAGAAACTTATTTTCGAAACCGGAGAATTAGCTTTAAGAGCAGATATGTCTGTAAAAGCAACTTATGGAGACACAGTTCTTCTTGTCACAGCTGTTTCAGGAGATCCTTCTCCCGAGGCTGATTTTTTAGGTCTTAGAGTCCAGTATGAAGAAAAACTTTATGCCAGCGGTAGTATAAAAAGTTCGAGGTTTGTTAAAAGAGACGGAAAAGCAACTGACGACGCAGTGATAGCCAGAAGATCTATAGATCACGCTATTAGACCTTTGTTTCCTAAAGATTATATGGATGAGGTTCAAATTGTTGTTACTGTGCTTTCTCTTGATGAAGAAGCCGATCCCGAGTTTTTAAGTATGTTAGCTACTTCAGCTTGTTTACAGGCAAGTAATATTCCATTTTCAGGCCCGATCGCTTCTGCTAGAGTCGGCTTAATAAATGGTGACTTAGTTTTATCTCCTACATTAAAACAATTAGAATCTGAAAGTGACTTGGATATGATGGTTTCTTTTGTTGGTGATGATAAAAGATTTTTAGCTGCAGAAGTTGAAGCAAACGTACTTCCCGAAGAAAAAATCTTGGAAGCGGTAAATTTTGCCAGAGATCATATTGATGATTTGTACAATTTTGTGGATGAGTTTGTTAAAGAAATAAATCCCGAAGGTAAAAAATATGAGTATGTTTCAAGATTCCCGTCAGAGGAAATTATAAATGCAATCTCAGATTTAACTATGAATAGAGTTGAGGAGATTATGAAAGAGAAAACCTTAACCGAAGGTAAGCAGTTGATGAGTGAGAAATTAACGGAACTTAAGGAAGAGGCTTTCAAGAATTTTGAAGGCACCTATAAAAAGTCAGATATGGAAATGGCTTATGAGTTAATTAAGAAAAAAGTCATGAGAAAAATCGTACTTGACGAAGGAAAGAGAATTGACGGTAGAAAAGTAGATGAAGTCAGACCTTTATCAATAAGAACAGGGATTTTACCACGAACGCACGGAAGCGCTCTATTTACCAGAGGTGAGACCCAAGCTCTTACAGTATGTACATTAGGCTCTCCTTCGGATGAACTTTTAATCCAGGACATGTACGGAGAAAGAAGGAAAAGATATTTGCATTATTACAACTTTCCTCCTTACAGTGTAGGCGAGGTAGGTAGATTTGGTGCTCCTAATCCAAGAGAGATTGGTCACGGTATGATAGCTGAAAAGGCTTTGAGACCGGTAATACCGAGCCAAGATGAATTTCCTTATACAATAATGTTGGTTTCAGAAATTATATCCAGTAACGGTTCTTCTTCTATGGCTTCAACTTGCGGTTCAACTCTTTCGTTGATGGATGCAGGTGTTCCTATTAAAGATATGGTAAGCGGAGTCGCCATGGGACTTATTGTTGAAGACGATTCTTTTTCAAGATATCAAATATTAACTGACTTATCAGGTGAAGAGGACGCAAACGGCTATATGGATTTCAAGATGACCGGAACAATCAGAGGAGTTACAGCAATTCAATTAGATGTAAAAGTAAAAGGAATTCCAATGGATGTTCTTCCTAAGATTATTGAACAATCAAAGGAAGGAAGACTTTTTATCTTAAAAGAAATGCAAAAAGTTATTGATACTCCAAGGGCTGAAGTTTCTCAATACGCACCTAAAACTGTAACCACTATGATAGACCCAGATAAAATTGGTATGGTTATAGGTTCGGGCGGAAAAGTAATTAGAGAAATTCAAGAAAAAACTCAATCTGAAATTTCAATTGAAGAAGACGGTAAAGTGGTTATTTCTTCTGTGGATAAAGACAAGGCCGAAGAGGCCTTGAGAATAGTTGAAGGGATGACTCGAAGTATGCAGGTTGGTGAAATTTTTGATGGAACTGTAAAGGAATTATTGGATTTCGGTGCTTTAGTAGAAGTTTTACCCGGAAAAGTAGGGTTGCTCCATGTCAGCGAGATAACAGACTCATTCGTTGAGAATGTTGATGAGTGGTTTAAGGTTGGTGACATAGTAAAGGTAAAAGTAATTAGTGTCGGAGATGAGGGTAAGTTTAGTCTTTCCAAAAGAGCAGCCGATGATCCGGATTATGTTCCAGCTGAAAGAAATAACAACGGGCGCAGAAATGGAGGCAGGGGCGGTAACTTCAGAAATGATAACAGAAGAGATAGAAGAAGATAATTCTTGTGTTCTTATCTAATCGTTAAAAATTCTGGAAACAAGTTAATATCTGCTTTATAATAAATGAGATGAAAAGAATCTGCCCGTTTTGTAAATCAGAATTGACTGCCAGCAGTCATCATTTTTGTGAGTATTGCGGGAGTGAACTTCCAGAAGAACTCTACCTTAAACCCAAAGAAACCGTCTCCGAAAAGATAGCTTTTTCTAATAATGAGGGTGTAAAAATTTCGAAGAAACCTTCGAAGAAAGACACCACGATTAGTAAAATATCCCATGGAATTAGTATCAGAAGCGTGGTTGGAGGAGTTTTGTTGGGTATGTCTATCAGCACTATGATTTTTCTGTTTATTCAAACAGATTTTTTAAAAGTATTCTCAAGTAAGATAAATTTAAAAAAACCTAGGATAGTTAGTGTTGAAAAACCCACCACTAAAACTGATACCACAGAGCCTGCAAATTCAACCGAAACTAAAAATAAAGAAAATAATAAAAATTTAGGTTTGGATCTACGATCAGGAGTATTCGGTCAAAATAATGTTTACAGTTACATTCCTTATGACTTTTCTTTATATGTAGAAATCTCTGATCCTAAAACATTTGACCCTTATTTTAGTTTCCTCGGCGGTGAGTTTTTTACCTTGGCTGAAAGTCTAAAAGGTAAAATTAACTCTCCGTACTCTGCTTTTTATATGAAAAAAGGTTTGTCGAGTGGGTGGGTTTTGATTGCCTTTCCAGCAGATACTTCTCTTGAGTTTCTAGGTAATAAGGATATTACAACTGATAAAGAAGGAGATGCTTTGATTATTTCATACGAACCTGAACTTATAGATCAAGTTAAGTTGGCAAAATCAGAAATTGAAAAAAATATGTCCATACACCCTTCATTTGTGTCGATAAAAAATATCCTTCCTAAAGAAGGTCAGGTGTTTTTATTGAAAAAGCAGGGAGACGGCGATATTGTATTAAATGAAACCATGAGAAACACTCTTTCTGAAGAATTTAAATCTATTTTAACTAGTTTTAAAGAATCCGGAGATTCTTATTTGGTAATAAAATAATGGAGAAAAAAGACTTTTTATTTGAAGAATTAAATACATTATCTAAAAAAATTAAGGACACTAAAGGAATGCCCGAAGATTTGGTAACCAGATTAGTGCAGATGTTAGACAGGTTAGATAGAATGGCAAATCTGGGTCATTACGCAACTGAATTCGATACCTTATCCAGATACATTGAGACTGTCACATCAATCCCTTGGGTGGAAGAGACTAAGGATATTTTAGATTTAGAAGGTGCTAAAGAAAGTATGGATAGACATCACTATGGTATGCAGTACGCTAAAGATAGGATATTGGAGTATCTGTCTACTTTAATTTTATTATCACAAAGAGGTGAGGGTGCGGTGTCAAAATCTCCCGTACTTTTATTGGTGGGCCTTCAAGGAGTTGGTAAGACAACCTTAGCTTATTCATTAGCTGAAACACTTGGTAGAAAGTTTGAAAGAATTGCTATGGGAGGTATCGGCTCTTCAACTGAGTTAAGAGGCCGAAGCAAATCTTTTCCAGAGGCTGAACCCGGTCAAATAATAAAAGCTATAACTAGAACAGGTGTTAGAAATCCTCTTATTCTATTGGATGAAATTGATAAAGCAAGCGGTGAGCAAGGTTTAAGATCCGATATTATGGCAATTTTATTGGAAATTTTGGATCCGAAACAAAACGTAGCTTTCAGAGATCATTATGTTGATTATCCGATAGACTTGTCGAATGTGCTTTTTATATGTTCGGCAAATACCACGGGTACCCTTTCTGCGGCGCTCATGGATAGAATGGAAATTATAAAGATGCCTTCATATACCGATCAAGAAAAGACTGTAATTGCAAAAGAATATTTATTACCTCAGATTATCCAAAAATCCGGACTAAAACCCGAAGAACTGCAGATTGATCCTGACTTATGGCCTGGAATCGTGAGACCTTTTGGTTATGATTCCGGTATCCGAAGTTTAGGAAGGACGCTTGAGTCTATTTGCAGAAAAGTTGCTAGGGAAATTGTAGAAGGAAAGGTGACGGAAGTTAAACTCACCTCCGAGAATTTGAAATATTATCTTCCTCAATAATTAATGGATAAAGAAAAGTTATTAAAAGATATAGCGGTAAGTATAAGATCCTGTGATAAATGTAGATTGTGCAAACAAGCCACAAACGCGGTTCCCGGCGAAGGTAATGTAAACTCAAAAATTGTTTTTATAGGTGAAGCTCCCGGTTACTATGAAGACATTTCCGGGCATCCTTTTGTTGGAAGAGCTGGGAAATTATTGGAAGAGTCTTTAAAGGAAATTGGTTATAAGAGAGAAGATGTTTGGATAGGAAATATCATTAAACACCGTCCTCCTGAAAATAGAGAGCCTCTTCCGGATGAGATCCAGGCTTGCTCCCCTTTTTTGGATATGCAGTTGCAAATAATTTCTCCTAAAATTATTGTGACTTTGGGTAGGTATTCTATGAACCATTTTTACCCTAACGGGAAAATATCCATTGATAGAGGAAATTTAGTAAAGGCGGGGAAATACTATATCTATCCGATTTATCATCCCGCAGCAGCTTTAAGGAACGGTTCAATGATGGATGATTTTAAAAAAGATTTTAAAAAAATACCGGAGATGCTCATTAAAGTTGAAGATTTTCTCCAGAAAAGTAGTTTTGAAGAAAACGGTCAAAACAACCCTAAGAGTATCGATGGACAATTGACCATAGGTCTGTAAAATTAATTGGTTACTTAAAAGAAATTAAAGGAACTATAAACAAATATGAATTATGAAATGAGAAAGAATGATGAAAATACACAGGAAAATACCCACAAACCTGTTTTGAAAGTAATAATGATAGGTGGGACAGAAAAAGTAAATAAAAATCTTACCGTTTATGAATACGGTGATGACATGGTAGTGGTGGATTGCGGGATAGGTTTTCCTGATATTTTTGATATGCCCGGAGTTGATACTCTAATCCCCGATTTTGATTATTTAATAAAAAATTCACATAAAATTAAAGGTGTTTTTATTACTCACGGTCATGAGGACCACGTTGGGGCGGTGCCTAATTTGCTGATGGAACTTCCCAATGTACCAATTTACGCAAGTAAATTAGTCGGTGAATTTTTAAAAGTAAAACTCTCTGAAAAATCTTTTAGCAATATCGGAAAAAATTTTAGTTATCATCTTTTTGGCCCTGAATCAGGGGTAGTAAATTTGGGTCACTTTAAAATGTCTGCTTTTAGAATTAATCACTCTATTCCTGAATCAATGGGTCTGGTTATAAATACTCCGGAAGGTGTTTTGGTACATCTTGCTGATTATAAATTTGATGAAAATCCGGTTTTAGATAAACCTGCTGATGTAGACACTATGGAAAGATTAGGAAGAGAGGGTGTTTTGTGTCTAATTTCCGATTGTTTAGGAATCACAT
>JAKLGS010000003.1 GCA_022710505.1 Patescibacteria group bacterium | reverse complement strand
GCAAGTAATCAAGTAGTCATAGGTAATGCTTCGGTAACTCAAATCTTATGCGGTCAAGATAGTCAAGCAGAAGTTAAAGCAGGAAAACTTGAAACCACCGTAGCAGGCGAAGGTATTATATTAAAAAGTCCAGACGGAACAAGGTATAAGATAACGGTCGCTAATGACGGAACAGTTAGTGCAAGTGCGGTTTAATAAGTTATATGTTAAAATAAAATATGATAATAACAGCAAAAGCACAATCAGCAGAGGACATTAGTCCAGTTAGGTTTGAAGTTTATAAAGAAGTTGAAATGACCTCAACTGCCGATAAAAAGGTAATGGTCAAACAACTTGTCGGTGAATATACTCAAAGTGAGATAGAAGCCGATATAGCTAATTTGGAAAACCAAATCCAAGACTTGACTAACCAAAAAAGAGATAAAGAATTTATCTTAGAAGAAATTAATAGTTTATAAAATATATGGACGATAAAAAAACAGAAACAGTAGAAGTTAAATATACAGCACAAGATTTCCAAACCGCTTACTTGGAACTTTCCAAGAAAATGGGGTATGCTATTGTCGCTAGACCATCCTTTGCTCCAACAAATCATCAGACTTGGGAGTTTGGACTGGATTATATAATTAGCGAATTACCCAAGGAAAATCCTCAAAAATAAATCAATATTTGCCCTATTGACATAATTGGATACATATATCTATCCTTACAATAGGTAGGTGTAATTCCATCGAAAGATAACACCACGGCTTTCACGAGTCGTGGTTTTTTGGTTTTATACAACCTTTAATAATTATTTTATAGGAGGTGAAATTTAAAATGAAAGTCACAAAAATAAAAGACAAACTAAATAAAGAAAAAGAACAAGAAGAGGCAATTGCCAAAGCTGTTACTGAGGAAAAGGCTGAAGAGGTCGAGAAAAAAGACAAAACAGTCGAAGTTAAAGAAACCCCAGTAGTTGAGGAAAAAACTGAGGAAAAAACAGATGAAAAATCATCTGAAAAGGTAGAAGAAACAGAGGAAGTTGTAGAGACAACTGAAGTTCCTGTCGAAACAGTTGAAGAGAAGGTTGAAGAAAAAACAGACGAAGAATCATCTGAAACCGTCGAAAAAACTGAGGAAAAAATTGAGGAAACTCAAAAAGCTTGTGGTAAGAAAAAATCAAAAACCAGCAAAAAGATTAAAAGTATCCTAAGAACTGTCAAGGCATTAGATGTCAAGATGGAAAAGGTACTCGAGTCTTTAGCTAAAGTTTCAGTCCCTGCTGAAGGGGCGTCTGAAATCGTGGAAACTCCTAAGGAAGAGGAGAAAGTTGAAGCTGAAAAAATCGACAAGGTCGATTCTGAAGTGGAAAAATCTCAAGATAAGTCTTCAGGAGAGTCTGCAAAACTTTTAGAAACAATCGAAAAACTTCAAGACCGCATCAAGAAGTTGGAAGATTTGCCAGCTCCTTCAAAAGTAGTTCTCAGTAAGAACTTCATCAGTGAGGAACAGACCGAAGAAAGTGAACTACAGAAAATCGAAGACCGATTATCTGAAATCCAACAAATTCGTAAATCTGACCCTCAAAAATACCAAAAACAAAATTTGGTAGATGAAGCCTTTAGCTTAATTGAAAAAAAGAGAGAACTATCTAAATAACTACTAACGTAGTATTAATAATTTATTCACTTTATAGGAGGTGAAAACAAATGAACGATATTGACCAAGCCCTTAATGAAATTAAGGACTTAATCGCAAAATCCGCAGAGACGAATAGTACATATACATTCTCTCCAGCAACCAGGTCTATTTTTGCTCCAGAAAATTTGGACGAAAAAATTAAATTTTTAGTACCAACTGATGCTCCCTTACGCAACAGATTGCCAAGAACCAAAGGTTTTGGACAAGCTGCTGAATGGAAGATGATGACATCTAACTTAGATACTGGTCTAACAGGTACAAATACATCTATCGCTTTCGCAGATGCTGCCGCTCCTGGCGAAACAACTCAAACTTATAGCGCTACATACGCTACATATAAGCTTTTGGGTCGCAAACTAGAAGTCGGTGGATTAGCCTTAGCTGCCTCAAATGGCAGAGCAGGTGAACCCAACATGCAAGATTCTCGTGAAAAAGTAAAGATGTACGAAGTTATTTTAGGTGAAGAAAAAATGATAATTGACGGAGATGCTGCTACTCGCACAAGTGAGTTCTCAGGTCTTAATAAGTTAATTACCACTAACTCTGGTTTAGTCACATTCATCACTGCTTCTGGTATTGGTGATTGGGCACGAACACTTTACGGTGTAGGTGCAGACCCAACAGTTTTAGTCGCTTCCGCAAGACAGCTCCAAGCTTTAGCCAATGACCTTGAAAAATCGAACTCAATCATGAGAACGGTTATCACACAAGGTGAAATGACTGGAGTTACTGGTGGTATGAAATTGTCTAAGATAATCAACCCTGTCACAGGTTCCGTCATGGACGTTGAAGCTTCAAGATACGTCGGTCTAGGTGGATTGCTCTTAACAGAGAAATCTCCAGCTGGTGAATCTTGGATTGAAATGGAAGAATTAATCCCAATGTCTCGAGTTGATGTTCCTTCCACAACTTTCTCATACACTAGCTTCATTCTAGAAGCTCTTGCTTTGAAACTTATCAGCGAGATATATCAGTATAAATTTTGTGTCGGAGCATAATTAGGCCAAATTTGAATTTAATCCCCCTGCTCATACGGGCAGGGGGTGAGATTGAGAATATGACCTTGGAAGAACCAGAGTCATGTTTTTAAAATTATGCTAAACTATATAACAAAATCAGACCTAGAAGGTTTTTTACAAACAACATTTCCTGCTACTGTTTTGGACTCTACGATTCAAAGTTGGATAGATGGAGCTGAAGCAAGGGCAAATAGTTATATGGGGTATACAACTGCCTCAGGGATGTGGATGGAAGTCATCACAGACGAGATGATTGACACTAAGGTCGACGCTGATGGTAATTTACTAGTATTTCCTCGTAAGCTACCCATCGATACAATTACGTCACTTGCTATTGTCCAGGGACTAAGTACAATTAATTTATCTTTAACCGACACTAATGGAAATCCTAGATACAATGTTCCATCAAGTAAAGATTACATTTTCTTTCCAGGAAGCCAATTAGCTTACAGTTCAAGTTTTTCCGCCACTGATTTTTACTCAGTTAAATACTCAACAAATTTCACAAGAATAACTTACAGAGCTGGATACTCGGTTATCCCCGAAGATGTTAAATTAGCAGTTGAAAATTTAGCGGCTGATAGTGCCATGAGGTATACGAACAAGGAAGGTCTCCAATCACTGACACAAGGACGTATCACTAAATCATTTTTTGATAGAGCAACTAAAGGTTCATCTTTCGTCAATGATGCTTTTAGCATTTTACAAGGTTATAGGATGGCGACAAGGTGGATATAAAAAATGATTCTCGACCAAACTCTCAATGTACTCCGCCTTCAAAAAGACGTAAATAATTCTCACAAAGAGTCGTATCAAATGACGAGTCTTTCGGGAATTTCTTGCAACATCCAATGCGCATCACCCGAAGATATCGCTATTGCTGATGGAGTATTCGGTCAAACTTATATCGCTTTCACTTCTGTTTCTGGAATTCTCTCTGGAGACAAAATTTATGTTCCATCTACTGGAAGATATTTTAGAGTCAAAGGAATTGAAGCATGGAACGAAACTGATTTAATTCCCCACTTTGAATATACTTTAGTTGAATTTGAAGAGGAGGATGTCACATGAGTCTAACCTATGATGTTAGAATCACAGGCACTCCTGCGCTGGAAGCTGCCTTGAGCAGGATTAAAACTGCTATGGGGACAAGTGTCTATCAAATATTAGACACAACAGCAATGCAGATTAAGGGAGATTTAGTTGCAACCGCTCCTATGTTTAAGGGAAATTTGAAGAGTAGTTTTATTATTCAGAAATCGTCTAGAGACTCTCGATATATTGGAACAAGACAAGCAGGTCATCAATATGGTCAAGCGGTTGAGTCTGGAGGTGGACCAATGGGATATGTGAACATAGATGATTTACAGCGTCGAATAGGTGGAACAAAAAAAGATTCTTTTCTTTTTGCTCGTTGGCTTAAAAGAACGGGTAAGGCAATTCGTCCTCCTAGTTATTTTGTAAAGGCTGTCGCCGATGAGTCAAAATATCTTTTTCTAAATAATGTTAGAAATTTATTATCTCAAGTTGTAAGATGAGTGTACAAAATTTAAGAACCAAAATACTCCAAAAGCTCAATCAAATGAGCACTTTAAAGGCGGCTTATGATTGGGAGACTAGCAATCCAAACGGTAATTATCCATTTGCCACCTTGACTTTGGACAAGGGAACCTCAGAATTTCGCTCTAATTATCATAATTTACGAACCCACACCTTTAGGGTTAGAATATATCAAGAGCGAAGTAAAATTGGACAAGGTCCAGAAACTGCTGAAGACATAGTGAATAATATAATCGACGAAGTTTATACTGCCTTTGATATGGATACTACCCTTTCAGGAACATGTAAATATGTCATGCCAGTCGGTTATGATGCCAGTTATTTGGATAGAGAACACGACTGTCGCTTACTACAAATTAATATAGATGCAATTGAACTAACAAGTTCACGTTAAAAATTAAATCACCAAGGAGGTGAAAAATATGTCAATCATTATTGGTCGACTTGGGTTTTTGGGACTTGGCATTGAATCCAGCCCAGGAGTCGCTAAAACACCTGACGTCTACTTACCTTTCACAGAGGTATCAATGAGAGGTCATCATGAACCAATCGAAGTAACTTCTGCTAAGACTTCTAGAATTATGGACACTAGTTCTGTAGTTGGAAAGAAATGGTCAGAGGGAGATGTCAAAATAGATTTAGATGTGATGAATTCTGGTTATTTGTGGAAACTAGCTCTCGGAAACGAGCAGTTAGCCACAGGTACACCAAACATCCACACTTTTTATACATCTGTCTCAGGAAATACTCCTAAGACAGCAACACTAGTCTATGGAAGAGATACTGATACTGAACAATATGTAAACTGTGCGGTTGATGAATTAAAGATGTCCGTTTCTGACGGATTAGCTGAAGTGACTGCATCATTTATGGCTCAGTTCCCAACTGCTGCTAGTGGAGCATTTACTCCAGTAACAACATCAGGAACAGTTCTTTCTTTCAAAGACATGAATGTTTATTTCGGCTCTACATTAGCTACTGCTGAAGCAGGTACTGCTACTGCAATCAACGAAACAGAATTAACTATCGCAAATAATCTTGAAATGATTTATAGAAGTGGAACTAACGATGTTTCTCTTATCAAGAATAAAGGACTAAGAGTCACTGGCTCTTATACCGTATTCTTTGAAAATGAAACTGATAAGAATGCTTACTATAATCTAACCAAAAGAGCTATGGTTTTGAAATTCACTGGCAATGCCAATGAAGAAGTAAAAATCAGAATTCCAAAGTTCAGACTAAGCGAAGGTGAAATTTCTACAGGACTAGATGATTTCTTTGTAGTTAAGGCCGAATTCGTAGCTGAAGATTTTGTCGATGCTGGATGCCGCTTAGTCGATGTCCAAGTCAAAAACGACAAAGGAACAGTTTACTAAATAAATTAAATTATTAATTAATTAAATAAAAAAATGAACGAAATAAATACGCTAGTAGCTCCGTTAAAAGAGCTTAAACTGCCAGTCACTGGCTATACGGTTAAAATTGCCGATACTTTGTCAATTGGACAAATGAGGTCATTACAATCTGTTTTGCTAAACAGTGGTAGTTTCAACTCTGAAACCGCTAAGATGGAGAATATAAATCCACAAGCATTTTTCGAAATGCAAGATAAAGCGGCGGAGCTATTAGTGAAAGAAGTAATTTCTCCTGATGGTTCTAGTGGTTCTTTTTCAAAGGATTGGTTGTATAACCTTCCTTTTGAAGATGGAAACATGATTTATGAATTTACGACAGCGATTTTTAATAAATCAAATCTAGGACAAGAAGAAAGAAAAAACTAATAAAAGAGGTAATACAGATTCTCTACGGAAAACCTGTACCCTCTGAAGCTTATACCAGATATGTCATATGTAAAGAATTTGGGTGGGATTACTACACCTATGAATCTCAACCCGCTTGGTTTATAGACCAAGTATTAATAATTATGAATCAAGAAAGCCAGAAGGAAAAACAGGAATCTGAAAAAATGAAATCCAAAATGCCATCTGGAAGAAAATAATGGACTATCAAGTTGGAATACAACTAGTTTTAAATGGAGCGGCTCAAGTAGAGCAGGGATTGCAAGGTGTAATGTCATCTATAAATAAGATGGCTCAAGGTACGGGAATAAAAGCTGTTGGAAGCGTTTTTCAAAATACTTTTGGAAAGATTGGTTCTGCCATGAAGCAAAATATAGAGAATTTTAGATGGGCTTCTTTGGTCGTTGGGCAGTATGCGATGAAATGGGGGAAAGACTTACTAGATATTGCCGCCAACGCTGAACAAACGAAAGTAGCTTTTGAAACATTATTGAAATCACCAGAGCAAGCATCTGATTTGATGAGGTGGATAGAAGATTTTTCCGTAAAGACTCCAATGATGAGGTCTTCAGTGGAAAAATCAGCAAGGACATTCCTTGCATTTGGACATAGCCTTGATGAGGCAAAAACGGCTACTGTGGCAATCTCTGAAGCAGTTTCAGCACTAGGTATAGATGAAACAAGACTTAATTCGATTACCCTTAATTTGGGTCAGATTTTCAATTCAACAAAAGTTAGACAAAGAGAATTAAACGAACTTAATCTTCAAGGTGTCAAGGTCAACCAATTGCTGGCTAAAGCGATAAATGAGGGAGATTTGGAACTTAAAGGATTCGACAAAACGTTGTTACAAATGAAAGACGCTACAGGTAAGGCTGCTGAAGGTGTCAGAGATTTGACAATGGACGAAATAGACATGATTCAAGAGTCTGTTCTCGGTAAAGAGGTTGCTATTGCACTAGAAAAACAGATGATTAAAACTTACGGAGGAGCTTCTTTAAGACAAGTAAAAACATTTGCTGGTGCAATGTCAAATTTTGGTGACATCTTTGAAATAGTTGTCAAAAGAGTAATGGGGATTTCTTCTGATGGAAGTGTAGAAGTTGGTGGAATGTTCGACATAATAAGAACTAAAATGGCTCAATTAGTAGAATTCTTAGCCAATAATGTTGACAAAATATCTAATTTTTTTGGTAGCATTCTTAAACATAAAGAAGCTTTGTATGGATTAGCGGCATTTTTAGGAGGTGTTTTCTTTGGTTTCTTATGGGGAATTGTGAAGCCAGTGTTGATGATAGGTGCTGGATTTGCAGTCTTAGGTGTAATCATAGGTAAACTGATAGAGAAAAATGGTGGCTTAACAAAAACTTTAACTGATATAAAGAATATCTTTGATAAGATAAGGGTAAAGATTGAGGCTGTAAATAAATGGTTTAGAGAACATCAGACATTGATACAAGGCATAGTAGTTTTTATCGCTGGAGCATTACTACCTATATTGACTGCATTAATAGCAAAGTTTATTGTATTGAAAGCTGTCGCAGTTTTTACTGCCATTAAGAGTGGTATTATGTTTTTAATTTCACCATTGGGATTGTTGATGGTTGCAATAGGTGCGATTGCTGTCGTTGCCTTTTTAGTATGGAAAAATTGGGATACTATTGTTGCCAACCTAAGGGCTTTGTGGTCAACATTTGTAGAATTTTGGAGAGGTATTTGGATTGCAATAATCGATTTCTTTGTAACTATATGGACGAACCTTGTTTTGTTCTTGACAACCATTTGGACAAATATAACAACAGCCTTGAGTCTGTGGTGGAATACTATTGCCCTAAACGCACAGATAATTTGGGGAATGATAGTAAATACTATTCTTACTTGGATAAATAATGCAAAAATGTGGATAGAAAATGTTTGGAATGCAATTTGGACATTTTTAACCAATATTTGGAATAACATATCAACTGCGGCATTAATAGTCTGGACTGCAATTTATACGACTGTTTCTGGAATAGTTACCGCAATTTCTACATGGCTATCTGAAAAATGGGAATGGATTAAAGGTATTATTATTGCTGTTTGGGAATCTATAAAAGATGCTGCTGGAAATATCTGGGAAGGAATTAAAAATGCCATTGTAAGTAGAATTCAGGGAATAATTGATTGGGTAAATAGAGCTATAGATAAATTCAAAGAAATGATTGGGTTGAAGGATAAAGCTGGAAGTGGAGGAGGGAATAACCGTAGTGGAGGTGGTTCTTTTGCTCATGGTGGAATTATTCCTGGTGCTCAAGGTGAACCTGTAACAATTCAAGCTCATGGTGGTGAAAGAGTCGTTCCAAGAAATGGTGTTGATGTAAATCCTTACAGTGCTTCAGGTGGTTTTACTGTTAATTTCTATGGAAATGTAAATATGGACTCTGAAGATAGAGTCAGACAATTAGCCGATAGAGTTATTAAAATTTTAGGCAGACAAAATGAACTTGCCAGATATGGAGTCTACTCATGACGCAGATTCAAGTTACCGAAGTTATCAAAATGAGAGCGGACGAATATGATTTTAATGACGTGGATAAATTCCTTATTACTCTTGTCTCAGGTACAACCGAACAAAAAATACTAATTCCATATCAGTTATGCGAAACGGTAAGTGATTTTGTGACCTTACTCTCAGGACAACTTGCTGGGGCACGAATGATTGACAGAGATATCGAAAAGGTTACTAATTTAACAACCACCTACAGTGGGATATTTGATTTATGATTACTTTTGATAGTTTTGACCTACAAACAGACAATATTATTATTTCAGAAGTTGTTTACCGAAATCTAGCTGAAAGAGTTTTGGATACGGCAAAAATTACTCGTAGAAATGGAGTTAAACTTTTGTCAGATACTTACGCGTCTAAAAAAATTACTATGTCAGGATATATCGTCGCTGATACTCCAGCTGGTCTACAAGACCAAATTGACTCTCTCAATCTAAATGTTATTTCTAAAAGTGATGGAATTTTAACCCTAGATAATAATCGAAGAATCGAAGCCGTGGCCTCGTCTATGGGAATAGGTGACGCTCACTATAATCAAAGTTGCGTACCACTGGAATTAGAGTTTTTGTGTCCAGACCCATTCTTTATCGGAAATAATTATTCCGTTAGTTTAACGGTCACTAGTGGCACGCTTTCTATGCCTATTTTAACTACTATCTCTGGAACAGTATTTTCATTACCCCAAATCACTTACTACCCACCAGCAGGAACAGGAACTACCACCACAAGCGGAATCACTCTCACCAATAATGATTCAGGCGAAACGGTTTCCTTTTATAATGCTAGTTTCTTGGCTTATGGTTCATCGGTAACTTTTGATTTTAATAGCTTATCAATATTGGAAGGAACAAGTGAAAGTGACCCAAGCGGAACATTCTTTAAGTGGGAACCTGGTTCTTTTTCGGGAACAATAACTTTTAATAATAATGTAGGAGGAACTCTCTCAATCCAATATGATGCAAGATATTTATAAGTTTAACTACTTTTAATGGAAATTCCTTCTGGGCTGATTTTAATGTGGGCGGGTACTAACGCGACAATTCCTAGCGGTTGGACTAGAGAAACTTCTTTGGATGGAAAATATCCTAAAGCATGGGGAACAGAAAATCCTAATTCAATTGGTGGGTCAAATACCCACTCTCATAGTGATGGTGGGCATACTCACTCAATAGTCGCTCACTCTCACACTTGTAGTTATGGTGCTGTGGGAGATACTCCTCATGCGAACAACGATATACACGTTATTTCAGGACATAATCATGCTAATTCAGATATTGGAAACTTATCTGGCGGTGGACTTCAATCAACAACAGTCAATTGGACTTCAGTTAATCAAGAACCTCCTTATTATGAAATAATTTTTATTAAACCCGATAACTTAGACGGTGCAAATTTAGTTTCTGGAATAGTAACTCATTATAATGGGTCATCAGACCCTGCTGGATGGGCTTTTACACCTGCAATTAAAAACAAATATTTAAAAGGTGCGGCAACTGGTGGAGATGCTGGTGGAACAGGTGGAGGAACTTCTCATCAACACACGATTTCCCACACTCACACGGTAACAGGTCATACCCATAGTGGTAAAACTGGGTTAAGAAATACAGATTCTGGACTTAGACAATATGGTGGTACGATAAGTGTTGCTTATTGGTCTCATTTACACACTGTTTCACTTGCTTCAAATGATGGCTCCCTAACTTCATATACCAAAACAGATGCAGGGTCAGGAGATACAGTAGAAATTGCTTATAAAAAATTAGGCTTAATTCAATATTCTTCTGGAGGCGTGATTCCTCATATAGTTGGTATGTGGCTGGGTTCAACTGCCTCCTTACCAGCAGGTTGGGTTCTTTGTGATGGAACCAAGGGAACTTTAGACTTAAGAGACAAATATGCGAAATGTGGAAATGATTTAACTGAAAATGGTGGCACTGGTGGAGCGAACACTCACACTCACACGGGAGTTTCTCATACTCACACCGCAAGCGGAACTCATACGCATAGCGGTTCTACTGATGGAGCAGATTCTTGCTATCAATGCGGAAATGGAAGTGAAGGAGTTTCACCTTGCTCTCACACTCATTCTGTAACTGTCGGTGCACAAACATCTACATATAATAATTCTACCTCTACACCATCAACTGTCAGTAACGAACCTGCCTACAGAACGGTGGCTTATCTAGAATTAATCACTCAAACTTTTACAGAACAAAACGATACCCAAGCTAATATTCAAATCACTACTTCAAGCGAAAATTCTACTCTTGCCTCAATTTCAGAAGCCATCTCTCAAAACGATACTCAAGCCAATATATTGGCCATTTCGTCTAATCAAAATGATGTCATTGCTGATATCTTAAATGGATATTTTGAGCAAAACGATACTATCGGAAACATCCTAAACACTTACGATTTCACAAATTATACCATTGCTAATATCCGAAATAATCCTTTTACCAAGACTTACATTTATAAGGTCTATGATGTAGATGGGAATTTTATCAAAACATGGGGAGAAGATGTCTTATCAGAACCGTCTTTTAGTATGACTATTAATGGAACTCCAGGAGAAATGCAAATTAAACTTCCAAGAACATTTGATGATTTTGGCGAAGGAGTCGATGTCGCCCTGAATAATGAGGTAGAAGTTTACTGCTATGATGGAGACAATCTCAACGGAGTTTTGATTTATTCGGGTTATATCTCAGCTTATAAACCAGTAGTTGATGTAGATGAATATCTAGAAATCACTCTTTTGAGTAAAGCGGCTCAATTAGCCAGACTAATGCTTCGAGATTCTAGTGGAAATACAACTTTGACAATGAACTCTTATGACCCGTCCACTATGTTAAAAGATGTAATTCTCTACGCTCAAGCCGATGGATGTGATATTTCCTATTCAAACGGAACTTCTTTACTATTTGATGGTACTAACGCCGTTCATGTCAGTTCTTTGCCAGTAACAACTACTAGCGGAACCTATGTCTCAGTTGATTTTTGGATGAGATGGAACGGAACATACGGTAAAATGCCGTGTGGATTTGGCGGTACTCCAGGTTATGGCTTATATTTTTCTGGTTCTAGTTTTGGATTTAATACTGGAGCATCTGACCTTTGGGGTATTACTACTACATCTGGTATGGCTAACAATTGGCACCATATAATTGGATGTTTTTATAATGGAGATGCAAAGCAATCCAAGCTTTATGTTGATGGTACACTTCAGACTCTAACTCAAAAAACAGGAACAACTAATCAAAAATATGTCACTTCAGATTTTGCTATTTCAGGATGGAGGCATGATACAAATTATAGATTATTGGGAAGAATAGATGAGTTTAGAATGTATAACAAATTGTTGACTCAAACTGATGCAACTAATCATTTTGCTGGAACTTACGACGATACTGATATAGACCTACTCTTTTATTATAGATTTGACGAGAAAAAGAGTGGTTACGCTACAGCTGGAGATACTATATTAGACTATTCACTTAAAGGTAAAAACGGAGTTGCAGTTTTGACTCCTCAATATTCAAGTAACTCCTCACCAAAAGCTGTTGGAGATAGTATCGAGGTAAGCGAAACAGTTGTCTCATATATATTTAATACTTATACAGTCAAAGAGGCTATCGATAAAATTATTGAACTTACGCCTGAAAATTGGTATTGGAGAATTGATGCCGATAAAAATATTTATATGGCAAAGTCCGATTTGACTTCAGAAAATCATAATTTTGTTATCGGTAAAAACATAACCTCTCTGTCCACGACAAGAAGAGAAGAAGATATTGTCAATACAGTTTATTTCACTGGTGCTGAAACGGCAGGGGTAAATATGTATCGTGTCTATACTAACTCAGCCTCAATCTCAACTTATGGAATCCACGCTATCAAATTGAATGACGGACGTGTGACGAAAACCTCTACAGCTGACATAATGGCAAATAGGATTCTAAATTCCAAAAATGCCCCCGAAATTCGTACCAATATAAATGTAGTTGATAATAACAGTAAAAATTCAAGACTTGGATACGATATCGAATCAGTCAAACCAGGTCAAACCATGAAAATACGTAATATGAAAACTGGAGTAAAAGGAGTTTCTCTCTGGGATGTGTTTATCTGGGATGAAGATGTTTGGGACCAAACTCTGTCCTCGGCGGCAGCTGATGTAATTCAAATCCAACAAGTTAATTATTCACCTAATGAAATCTCTATCGATGCGTCATCTAGATTGCCTGAAATCTCTAAACGTATTGAAGATATAAATAGGAATCAGGAACAAATGGCAGAAGAGGCTAATCCCAATGCTCCGACTGAAGTTCCTGAGTAGTTGAAAACTATGAAAAATAAGACTATTATTAGTTTAGACCAACTTAATATTAATAAGTTAGTATTTACGGGTGCGAGTAATCGCGCCCTTTTTTAATATGCCAAAAACAGTCACTATAAACTCATTTACGCCTAATACCAAGGCTCAATCATCAAAAGTAAACACAAACTTTTCAAACATTAAAACAATGCTCGACCAACACGAAGCAGATAAAACGATGATTTCTGTCTCTGCTGTTAGTAATACATTTACTTGTGACCTTTCTACTTCTAAGATTTTTAAGATTACTCTAGGGGCAACTAATACGATTGCTCTCACTAATGCCGAAGTAGGAAAAGCTTTTATGATTCGTATTTCTCAGGATGCGACTGGAAGTCGAACTGTAACTTGGTTTGGAGGAATCACATGGGGAGACGGTGGAACAGTCCCAACTCTAACAACAACGTCAAATAAGACGGATGTTTTCGGCTTTTTATGCGTTGCTAGTAACCAATATGACGGGTATATTATAAGTCAAAATCTATAAATTATGGCATATTCATCTCAATTTCAAGGCTATGGCTCAGGAAAAGACGGAAGCCTTTCTTATGCTGGCGGAGATTTGAGTGGAACTAAGGGAATAGGATTAGCTAGTTTTAGCGGAACATCTGGTAATAATTACGGAACATTTACTGACAATGTTTCTTTTAATGGAACTGATGGTGGAAGAATCGGAGATTTTGTCTTAATTCACAATGCCTATAGTGGAGTCCACGAAATAGCGAAGATTATAAATCGAAGTGGTACGACAGTTTATTTTAATAGAAAGTTATCTAATACTTATGGAACAGGAACTCAACTTGTCAGTTCAGGTCAATATACAAATATCACTTTAAACGGGACAACAACTTTACTCAAATCTTATAATTATGATGGCAATCGCGTTGGTGGAATAATGTTTTTAGTCTGTAATGGAACATTTGCCGCTAAAGCAACAGTATCGGCTAGTGGAGTCAATGGAGTTAATTTTGGAAGTGGGTCTGATGGAGTTTACTGGGGGACATATACTGTTGGAGGAGGATTTAGGGGCGGACCTGGAAGAAGAGGAACAGATAGTAACCAAGGTGCTTTACAAGGGGAGGGAAGTTATGGAGACGGTGGTGAATCAACTGCGGCTAATGGAAATGGTGGCGGTGGCGGAAAGCCATTAACGATGCCTAGTCGTGCTGGTGGTGGCGGCGGTGGAAATGGAGCAGTTGGGCAAGCAGGATATCAAGAAGGAACACTATCAAATGCTACGCCAGGAGCAGGAGGGGGTACTTTTGATAACGCTACTCTTTCAACGATGTGGATGGGTGGTGGAGGAGGCGGAGCATTTGTTCCTTATTCTTATTCAGGTGTAAGTGGAGCCTCTGGAGGTGGAATTATTTACATAATTGCTAAAAAAATTGATTTAAGCGATTCTAGCGCAATGTTGGCTCTATATGGTGGAACGGGGGCACGAGAAGGACAGACTGGTTCTGGTTCAGGTGCTGGTGGTTCATGTCTTCTAAAAGGGTATGACATAAATATTGGTACAGATAAAATAAATGTAGCAGGAGGGATAAGTAGCGGAGGAGACCAGTATGGTGGATATGGAGGAGTTGGAAGGATTAGGGCTGAATATGCTTCAAGTTTTACAGGAAGTGCCACTGGACTTAGTAGTGCTCAAAATACAAATCTTTACGAAAGTAAGGGTGGAGTGTTATTCTTTGCTAACATACTATGATTTGGGAAACATTAAGACTATTAATAGCTTTTTCAATTGGGGTAGTTGTTGGCCGATATTCTCATAAATGGACAGATATAAAAGATTTTGATGGTGGAGATATTGTTCTTTTAGCAGTAGTCTTAATTTGGTTTTTTTCACGTATTGTAGCCATGTTTGACCGAACCTATGTTTCATCTCCATATATCGATGGATTAATGGGACTTATAGTTGGATTTTTCTACAAAAAAGGTAAGGTTATATCTTTACCAAAAATTCCCACAAAGGAGAATAAAAATGAAAAAACTAATTAACGAATTAAAGGATTCTCTTCAAACAATGATACTTTTCGCTTTAGCGTTTATAGTCGTTGGGCAGTGTATCCCCGAAGTTTATTTTAGATATATAGATAAAACAGATTACTACCAGATAGAACTTCCTATCCAAGTAGACCGAGCTGTCTACCAACCTTGTCAAACAGTTAATCTAAAAGTTCATCGAAACTCATTGGTGGACGTTGATGCCACAGCCATAGTTGAATTGACCTTACTTGAAGAAGATAAAAAAACAGAGATTGAAACTAAGACTTTTAATTTGGTTCTGAACAAAGGAGAAGAGGTAATCAATTTTCCAATCGTATTACCCTGTAAAATCCCCATTGGAAAATACTACTACAACGGAATATTAAAATATAAAGTTCAAAATGTGACTAAAACAAAAAACTTCTACACAAGTAAATTCTATGTTTTTTATGACAAATAACTATGAATTATTTAGATTTTAAGCAAAGATATATAGACACAGAAGTGAATTTTGACGGAAAGTATGGCAATCAATGCACTGATGTTTACAGGCAATACTGTAAAGAATTAGGTGTCCCTCAATCTCCTCCTGTAAAAGGTGCTAAAGATATTTGGACGACTTATTTACCAAATTATTTCAATAGATTTACTTATGCTAAAGGAGACATTCCCGCTCAAGGGGATATCTGTATATGGGATATAGGCGAATTCGGTCATGTAGCCCTATGGGATAATGGAAATCAAAATAATTTTCAAGCACTGGGGCAAAATTGGCAAGAGGGGGATGGAAGTGGTAAGCTTAGAATTGAATACCATCCATCATATAATCATGTTTTAGGATGGTTAAGGTTAAAAAAGGAGGATTCTATGATTTCAGAAGATGCTCAACGAGCGTTAAAAATATTAGAACAATATAAAGTAGATGCCCAACATGGCAATTTAGAAGGAGCGATTAGCTCTTTAGTGGGAAACGCCAAAGATTATAAAGATTTAGAAAATAAAGTAAATGAATTAACATTAAAATTAACCGAACTTGAATCTAAGTTGGCAACGGTTATCACAGAGAAGAACCAATATGCCACTTTGTATAACGAAGAAAAAAGTAAACCAAAAACAAATATCGATGACTTACCAAAATGGGAAGCTATCGGGTTATTAATTAAATTTTTATTCAAAAAATGACAACAGAAACACTTTCAGCCATTATTGGCGCATTCATGCCAATCGTCGTAGATTTTATTAGAAAATTCGCACCAAATAAAAGATGGGTCAGTTATACTATCTCTTTATTAGTATCGGTCGTTGTAGGGGCTCTCAGCTCTTATTTTAGCGGTAAATTATCTCTTAAAGATATTGACGCTGTCTTTAGTTCAATCGCCACTGCTGCTATCGCATCTCAAACAGTCTATAATCTCTACTTCAGAGACAGTAAGCTAGCCAAATTAATCAACAAATGATTCCAGAATGCAAACACAAATTCAGAGCTTTAGGATTTGATATTATCAAGTCCGACAAGTCTATTGTGGAAGCAATTTGTGCCTTATTTTGTTCAAGGTGTGGTTTATTTAGAACTAAGATTCTAACATTCAGACGAGAACTCACAGATGAAGAACGCTAAAATCGATAGTTTCAACACCATCGATTTGAGATAATTCGTCCATGTGGATAGATTTTCGTTTCCAAGTTTTTACGAGGTTTTCAAATACTTCTAAGGGTATTTTGTGGACTAATTTTATTTTATGTGGGTAATACCAGAGAATAACTACAAATGATTTTCCAATTATCCAAAGGCAATCGAAAGGTTTTGTCCATGTAAAACGAGTTTTCATACCAGAAAAAATAGGAGCATCACTAATTTTATGGAATAGGCCAAATTGGGCCTGCTTTAGCCCCTCCAGTTGATGTTCTGCTACCCTGTTGAATGCGAATGCCTTTTGCTTTTCTAACTTGATTATTTTAAGTTCCCAATTTTCAGGTTCTTTGGGTGGAAACAGGTTGATATAATTTCGCCACATAGTCTGAAAAATTTGTTCTTTCATACTTAATCCTAGCACCAAGACTATACCAAAGTATAGCCAGTGCTATTGCCAAAACAATGTACCAATATTTAATAAAATGGTCGTCCACTACTTAATTTTACCTTCTAAGAGGTAGGTATTGCAATTCAAACAGGGATGCGTATCGTCGAGATTTATCTTTATACCTGAGTCAAGTTTAATTCTCTCTCTATGGTAGATACAATTTACGCATTTCATGGGCGGAACTTCGTCCCGCAATGGGGGCATGTAACATCTAGGTCAAGTTCATTCATCTCTAGTTTATCTGCTTTTGTATCTCCACTAAATGGTTTTTTCTTGCCAAAGTCTATATCGATATTTAGTCCCATCTCGGCATCTGAAAGTCCATAGTCCCTAAGTTCTAAAATATCAAAATCAGCGGAAAGTATGTCAGTATCGAATCGTCCAAATTCAACATTATCTTTTATAAGCCATTCTCTTTCTTGGTCTTTGGTTAATTTAACGACACAGACTGGGACTTCCTCTAAACCTAATTCAAGGGCGGCTTTATACCGCATATTTCCACAAACGATAATCATGTCTTGATTGCAAATAATAGGTCTAGCTTCAAAATAGTCTGGGTTATTATTTACCGATTTACAGAGTTTCTTGAATTGTTGGGGAGAAATAGTTCTGGGATTACGAGGATGGGGAATTAGTCGATTTATATCAATGTACTGAATCTTGTGTTGAATATCGGTCATATAGATTATTATTTACTAAATATTGGTGCATGGTATAGGAATTTTTGACCATGAACTCAAACGCTTTGTTTAGAATTTCCTCAGTAATCTCAATTGATTGTTTATAAGTTTTTTTCTTATATTGGTCATACTGATAAATACTAGCTTTGCGTATATTAAATCCTAACCTATTGGCACAGTAGGCGTAAATAGGCAACTGAAAAGTAGATATATGATAATCAATCGGAGTGCGACCTGTCTTGTAATCAATAAGATGCTGGCCACCTTTGATGTCGTGAATTAAATCTGGAATAAAAACAAACTCTAGCCAGTCATCTAGTTGGATAACTCGTTTTTCTTCTAAAACAGGATTTTTGACTTCTTTCCCGCCAAATATATCTGGAAGATGCTTGTGTTCTTCGACATAAGCTCTCCACTCCTCATGCATCTCTCGACCGTACTCCGCTTGCGGAGAGGTAATCTGAGTCCCTAATTTGAAATACATCATCAAAGCATCAAGGCGATAGCCACGTGACCATTTATCGAGGATTGAAAACGACGCCCTGAATTTGTAGTTCATTTTACTAGTTTGGGGATTTCTAAAATAGCTTGTTTGATATCTGCTTCCATTTTCTCCATCTGTTTAGCGCTGACACGATTAAGATATTTGGTACATGCCCAACGGTAAATTAATTTGTCTATCGTATTCTCGACAAGTAAAGCACAAAAATAACCAATATCAATATCCATCGGTTTGAAATACCAATCATTTTTTTTCTTTATCCATTTCATCTTTGTAAAGGTCATGGGTATCAATACCCGTGTATTTTAATACTAACTTGCGAATATCTTTGCCAGCACTCAATGCTAATTTATTTCTCTCTTCCATGGTGAGTTTACTTCTTTCTTGTAAGTCCCACATCTTGTCCATCAATACACTCATAAATATTTTGATTCCAGCTCTAAATCCTTTTTCGGTATAACCAACCGAACCTAGTTCCATAAAATCTCTTTCCCACATTCCATTTTCAACTTCTGATAAAAGTTCTGATATATTTACTCCATATTCATCTTTCATAATCTATTTTACCTTTTTAGGGTAGATTTAACAACTAAATCGTAAGGAGAATACCATTCTTGTTTGTCTAGCTTCTTTTTGAAAGCTCTAGCGATTTTCATCAAATCTTTACGAGGTAATTTCCCTGTCACATGAAGTCCATTATAGGCACAATTGCACGAGCCACGAATACCATCGCCAGTCGTCCTCCAGCAGTGTCCATGAATTTCTATCATCCTACCATCCACTTTTCTTCTAGACCAAAAACAAGGGCAACCTCCGTCGTAATCTTTGTCAAAATGTTTTTGAACATCCCACTCGTCTAAAGACTCAACCTCTTTGATTAAATCATTTATCGTCATTGTGTCCCTCCAGCCAAATTATCATATCTTGGATTGCTTTATTATACCCATCTCTCCACAGTTTCTTAGTAAGAGGCAATCCTCTGGTAACAAAAGATTTTTCACGACTGAATTGATTAATTAGCTTCAACGTATCCATACTCTCCCTCCTCTAAAATAAGTAACACTATTTGAGCTAAGTTCCAATCTTGGATTAGCTCAGCATATATTTTATCTAGCTTATATCGTTTAACTATTTTAGTAGCGATTTTAGCTGTTAGTTTGTCATCCATAGTATAAATACCGATGTCTACTAAATATAATTCAGCGATTACTCCATCAATACCGCACATGGGGCTAATTATCTCATCTATAATTTGGTATCCAATTTTTCCTATCCAATAAGTTAAAATTTTAGGGTTTATTTTTTTCATGCGACAAAGAGTCCAACCTTTGGATTACATGGGCAATAATAAGCATATTTATCTTTTTTACCAGTTTTTTTATCTATAGGGTGAACCATCATCTTTTTACAGCGAGGGCATTTGAACATCCAGTTTGGGTCTGCTTTTACCATTTTGTTAAATTTCTCTACAAAATCATGAAATCTTTCAGAGTCAGCCTTTTGAGCCTTTTTATCAATCTGCCACGGTTCTAATTTCTTGTTCCAGTCAACCATTTTTCTTTTTTAATTTATAAATAATTCTTTTACAAGTTTCTATGTCTGATTCTCCAATATGGATTTCTTTTCCAAACTCATTTTCTAAGATTTTATAAGCTTCGTTTCTAGTAACAAATCCTGTCTTCCAAAGACTATCAAAAGAATTGTGGGCTTTAATCCTCCAATCTCTTAATTCCTTATTTGCCATAGTTCCCAAAGGTTTCTCGGTATTGTTGTGACATCCCACGTAGGCGTTGCAATCTTTACAGTAGTAACACATATAAGATTTACCGTAATTTTTACCGTAAATTGCTTTGTTCTCCGTCCACAATGCTGGTTTATTACAATATGGACATTTCATTTTTTTAATAACATTAAATTTCTTAAATGGTCAAATTCTTCTCGGTTGTTTTTATAGGCACTCTCGTCAAAACTGAATTTTTTGATAACTTCAAAGCCTTTTCTTTCGCAGTAGTTTTCAAGACGGGCTACTTGAGCGGGTAATGAGTTACCAGCCTCTTTTTGCTCCTCTGTTGATACTCGTGCAATAATTACGGCTTTTTTCATATGGTTATTATCGTTTGCTCATAAGAAATAAATACTCTTTGTTTGGTTCATCTGAATTAAGCCATTCGTTTGTCCACCTCATTGTAGCCATCACATTTTTTTTGTAATCAATCTCAACTATTTTTTTGACCTCACCAGTCTCAGTAAGTATCTGAACAAGCTCTTGTTTAGTTGCACGACCGCCTGAGCTATATGAGAGTAGTATGTGTTTGGCTTTAGTTTCCTGAATGAGCTTTTTAATAGCTTCCATAGCAATAAAATTGCCATTTTTGCTTTTTCGAAACTCTTCAAAAATTGACCCAGCAACTAGGTCTCTTGTGTCTTCTCTTCTATTAACCTTGCCGAACAGTTTTGGCTTATCATTTCTAATAATCGATGTCCAAATGTGATAATAAGAAGCGTACCTCACTCTACTTGGTGGCATTTTTTCATTATTCGAACCATATGGTGGGTCAAAATATGCTAAATCATATACTGCATCTTTATTTACAACGTTGAAAATATCATCTCTAATCACATTGTGGACCCCATTAGTTTTTACAAGTTGAGGTACTTTTAACACTAAATCGTTGTATGAGCGACTTGACCATTTTGACAAGTATGAAACAAAATGACCTAGGGTGCTGTCAACTGCATCCAGTCCTAAGATTAAACTCGCAAGTGCAACAGACTTATCTATGTCATTTAGGTTCATTTCCTCAATCTTGTCTCTGATTGCGTCTAATTTTCTAGTATTTTTTCTTTGGAATGGCATTTTCATTGTCATTTCTTCATCACCGCCATAATGCTCTGTAAACCAACCATCATAGCCTTTAACAGCATTCAATTCGTCAATTATTGTTTGGTAGTATTTTTTATCTTTATCGTGCAATAGGTAACACTTAGCAAAAGTCTCTGACCAATAGGAAATATCACTAGAAGTTACGTTTAGTCCCATTTGTGCGAATGCTTGACTAACCCTTGTCGTACCACTAAAGCCATCTAGTACAGTTTTAATTGGCAAATCCTTAATAGCTTCTGTAATGTATGGAATTATCTTTAATTTTGACCCAGCATACTTTATGCCTTGAGTTTTTATATTAACTGGTACGTTGTCAAATAATTGAAGGTTATTTTTCATATTTTTGTTTATCTTCACAATCTCTTTAACCTGTCGATGTCGTTTTGCAGGATTTCGTTAACTTGTTTATGACCTAAACAACCACGATAATTATCTTCTGGTAATGGTAAAGCAAAAAAATTAGCGTGAATTAAGTTTTCGTGTATTATTGACCTTATCTTGTCTTGTATACTTTTTTTACTTTTGTCAGGTTCAGCTTGTATACTCTTAGCTACTTTATATTTACCACCACAAGCACTGCACCAGAGACAATGAGAAATAGAATAAATCTCGCTTAGTATAAAAGACATTTTCTGAGCTTCTTTTTGGGTAAAGATACCTGGCTTTTCGTGTAATCTTAATTTACACTCCATGTCGGCAACAAAATCAGTCCAAACTAATTTTCCAATGTCGTTAACCATTTTTTTGTAATCAAGTTTCATTTTATTTTAATTTATTAACTATCTAAACTGTAACATATTTATCACCAGCTGTCAACTAGAAATCTATACCATCACCACAGTCAAATACAAAAAATCCTAATTCTTTCCACATTTTTATCACACATGGTCTATCATCAAATACTCCGTAGATAGAAAATTTACCTTTGATATTCTCGTCATAAATGCGTTTTTTGATTATCGTATCTTTTTCACAGTTTCCCTTTTCTCTCATAAAGAAATAATGGTAAGGGATTTCATAACTCGCCAGCCAATTCTCTGTCTCTTCTCGACAGATGCCATCTCTCCCACTAACAATAATAATCGTGTATCCACTGGCATATAAGGATTTGAGAACATTAATTACAGGAATATTGGGAACATCACTCTCAACTTTACTCCACTCAAAAGCGTTTCTTCCGCTCATTAGGGCTAAAGTTCCATCAATATCGAATATAAAAGCATTTGGCAGACTTTCGTCATAAACGGGAATAGTTGGGGTAGGTTTTAAATATTTGTTGTAAGTGTCCATAATGACACGTGAACCCACTGGATTTGGTCTCAAAGCATCACGTCTAAGGCACTCCGCAAGCGGAACATCAAAGAATTTTCTTTCTAATACCGCTCCCGTCTCTCTGACTAATTTATTTGCCCTCTCAAGATGCTTAGGTGCTAAATGAACGTTATCCCAGACCACATTAAGTTTGTTAACCAGAGCTTCTCTGATGATGTGTTCTTCTAGTTTGTTGATGAACTTCTCATTAGATTTGCTCCAACGCCCAGCATGAAAAGTCGCTCTCAAGTCATCCTTATTCACTCTGACATATTGTCCAGGATTGTTTTTTAATAGCTCGACAGCATACATCGATTTTCCTGATGCGGGCATCCCACTGAGAAAAATAAGTTTAGGCTTCATCTAAATCCTCCTTAAATGGATAATCAAGTTCTGGCTTTACCATTCTCCAAATGATAGAGGCATACTCACGTTTGTCTAACATCGAGAAAACCACCTTACTCACATTCCAGTATTCAGGTCTAGATTTTAGAAAAATTGCCTGTTCTTTTCTGTCTGATAATTCCGAAACCTTTTTTAGTACACAAAAACACTCATGAAGAGTTGTTTCATAATCAGTTTTTATCTTAACGGCAGTTTTCTTTACCCAGTCAAAGATTTCGTCGGGGATTTTTTCAAGCATTTCGTTCAAATTTCGACTATCTCTAAGGTATTCCCACACAGTTCTAGAATTAAGATGAGAAAGAATAGCGTGAATCTTTTTGTACTCAGAGAATTTCATCTTTACCCGTTTACCTGACTGAAAGCGAACTACAAATCCCTCTTCGCCGTTACGGTCAATCTTCTTAATTTCTTCGAAATCAGTATAGTCGTAACGCTTGACCTTGGTCCATGTAGGATAAAGTGAAACTAATTCGCTGTAGGTCATCTCAGTACCTGTTTCGGTATCAATTGCGGTTATTAAAATCAAATCTCTCATTCCCTTATAGTCCAAAACTATACGTGACCCTTTATAAATAATTTCTGCCAAGTAAGTTTTTGAAGTATCTAAGTTTAATTTGTCATAACCTCTTTCTTTCCAAATTTTTAATGCTTCTTTAGCGAATTCGCTTTCAAAAGAACCCCTAGAACAAATTTTCCATCCATTATGGTGGAAAATTATCCCTAATACTCCATCGACTTTTTCAAAGACTTCAAATGGTTCACTGGGAATTGGTAATGCCTCAGGTTGGTCGTAATTAAAAAACTTCTCAAATGGCCTGGCAATAATATTTCCTTCTGCGTCTACCACTAGCCCTCTTGCCATACGACATTCTGGAGTCCAATGATTATCAAACATGGCTTTATTAGAATAATTATAAATCCAAAGGTCTAATTCTGGATGCTTACGAACATCGATAAATTTGTCTTTGATATCAGTTTCGAATCTTTTAAGGTTAATTTTCATTCTTTTTTGCCTCCTCTATTAACATTTGGTCTCGTTCTTGCCAAGACCTTCTAACAGTCAATCCAGGATTGGCTAGCTTGACTTCAATTACGATGTCATATAAATCTTCGTCATGTTTCTCACATAATTCGTGGAACATTTCGTCATAATGTTTGTCGACTATATTTTGTATATTTTTCATAAGTATTTCATTCTAATTTTTAATAGGAATTCATTAATTTTATCCACGTTAGGTTCGTGGACTGGATTGTCCAAAAAAGCCTGTTCAACTTTAGCTTGCCATTCTCTACAAACATCTATACATTCCCCATGAGTAAAATTGCCTTCTTTAAAACGTCTGACAGTTTCTCCGACTTCAGTATTGGCGATTCCAACAGTAAAAGCCCCTGTAGATAAAAGTTCGTATGCGTTGTAGAGAACTCGTAAGTAAGCGGCGGCATATTTATTTGGACGTTTATCCTTATCTTCGAGCATTTTCTTACGCTGATTAAAACCGTAACCGCAAAACGCGTCTTTAACTCTTTGACTACTCCAAACATAAGGGAATAGTTGTCTCAAAGCAATACCATCCTCGGTAGCAAAATCCACAGGTGCTAAATAAGTTTCTAGTATAGTAGGATTAGATTGCAAACTAAGAGTTAAAAAATGTCCGATTTCAAAAGAAGTATCGTCATTTTTGTCTTCAATCCAGTTGGTAGTTTTGGTGTGTCCACCGATAGAAAGTATCTCTTTTGTAGGTTGAATAAATACCCCACGATAATCCGTGTCCGATTGGGGCGTTGCTAATCCATGCGCACGACTGCCAACTATGGTTCGTAAAATCATGTTTTCATTTTTCATAGTTAGCTATTTGGTCTATTAACGATTTACATTCATCCTCGACATATTCTTTAGTACGGATGGTGCCAGTGTGAAAGAATAAATATTTTTCATTCATTTTTTTGTATTCAGGACTCATAATTGAAGGGTCACTAGCATCTCCCCAATGAGCACAATCAAAGCCTATCCAAAAACCTTTTGGTAATTCTTTACGACAAAATTTGCTAGCAAAAGTTAATCCACCATGAACTGTAAGTGGAATATCGTCATAATCTTTTCCGTACCATTCACTTCCTTTTAGAATTCTGACATAACCACATCTATGCCCCATTTCATGTGCGACTACCAGATAGGAAAACCCTTTGTATTTAGCTTTAACTTCAATTTGCATGTCTAAACTGTAACATATTTATCAGCCTATTTCAAGGTATCAAAGTTCAGTTTTTTCGATTATTTGAATGACTCCTGCCCTACTAGGCTCTTCGCCTAAGGCTTTAATTTGACGGATTATCTTATCCTTCTGTTTTTTAAGAGCTTTTTGACATAAATCAGCACCGACATCTAATCCTGCATTATATCCAGCTCTAAATCCGCACGAGAATCCAAATCTTTCATTAAACCATTCTTTAATTATATTTTTCATAACTTTGGACTCATACCGCTTAATCTAAAAGCGATATCCGCAAATAAACCGCTAAGCATAAAGAAAAACTTTGAAACAGGATTTAACCTATTCCATAATTCAGTATTTATTTCCATTTTCATAATTTGATTAAATGACTCAGTCTCCCCATCTATGCCCATAAATGGGGAAGTGAATTATTTAGTCGGTATATTAAAAAGAAGATTGGAGCCAGTACCCATAACCATAGGAACTTCTCCCTGCCATTTTTTGACAGCTTCTAAAGTAACTATCTCAGGATTAGAACGAATGGCTTCACCTTCGATTCTAAGTGCCTCGGCAGTACCTTTAGCTTCAGCGATTTTTTGCTCGGCTTGAAACTTAACAGCTTCGAGTTTGTTTTTCTCAGCTAAAGCATTTTGCTCTTGTGTAACTTTTTGCTCAATCGCCTTGGTAAAGCTCTCAGAGAACTCTAGATTGACAATATTGATAGTTTCGACAATCCCATCACGAGTAGAAAGTTCTTCTGTTAAAGTCTTAAATATAGCGTCTGAGAAGGCGGCTCTTTTGGTCACGAGTTCTTCAGCTGTATATTGAGAAGCAACAGCTTTGACCGTCTTTCGGACAATTGGTTCAATAATATTTTTGTTGTACTCGGCTTGACGACCATATTTAGTATAGATGTCAGCGATATTAGAACTATTTAAGTGATAATTGACTACTGTCGCGATTTGGATGTCTTGTAGGTCTTTAGACGCGGCAAAAAGGCTAGAAGTCTCTGTATAGTCGTCTTGTTTTTTAGCGTTATCAAATTTGATAGTTTGAGTACGAGTATCGTATTCTATTTTGCTTTCAATAAAAGGAACTCTAAGAGCGAGTCCTGGTTTATTGATAGTACGATTTACTGCTCCAAAACGAGTGATAAGGGCTTTACGACCAGTAGGAATGGTCATAATAGAACTGAGAGCAACGATGGCTAAAATAACCCAAAAGGCTATTTTGCCGATAAGTTTGAATATTTGTTCATCTGTCATAAAGTTGATGCTTTAATTAATAATTCTCCAATGGTTTTGACTCTAGATGCTTGCGAAAGGTGAAAGCAGAATTCTGAGTCTCCATTATGAGTGTGAATAATTAGGTGGTCTGAGCCACTTACTTTGGTGACATTTATTTTTACGTCACCTTTTGAAATAAGATAGTCAGTTGATACTTCTCTGACTTTGATGTCGTTTTTTGTTCTCATTTGTATTTTAATTAATAATGTATTTGAGTTTCTATGCTTTTTTTAAGATTCAATCCTCGAGTTGTAGTAGCGATGGCTATACTTACAATTCCTATAAGTGCGAGGACAACTAGAAGTTCGATTAAAGAAAATCCCTTTTTCATATTAGTAAGGAAATTTCTCGACACAGTAAGAAGCAATGTCGATTATTTTTTGAGGAATTTTACCTTCAACCATTTTTCCCTCCATAACTAATCTCTGTACTTCGCTTGCGGAGTAATTTTGCTCCAACATCATAAGTGAACATAAGCAGAATTGGTTATTTGATTCCTCTTTATTTAGACAACTATCCATGTATTCTAATTCCATGGTTTTTGTGTAACCATTGGTTCCAAACATAGACGCATTATCTTCGACTGTTGGAACTGCTGTAGGGGCTACTGTTGGCATGGGAATACGAGTAGGAGTTTCTGCTGGAGTAATAACTTTATTTGGGGATTTTCCAATCATAGAAACAACGATTAAAATCCCAATAATAATCGCTATAGTTTTAACTGTTTTATTCATAAGGTAACTTAATGATTAATGTCATAGTATAACATAGTGTTCACTCTTTGTCAAGTTATTTAATGATAATGGAAATCTCCTTACAGTAAGGGCAAATAAGAAAACTAGTGGTCTGATGACAATTAATACATGAGTGAGGAGTTTGAAAATCACTTTTAAAAACTCTCTTAGGAGCTGGAGAAAAATTGAATTTCGGGTTATTGTCTCTCAGGCGAATGAAAGATTGTTCGGTAAGACGGGCATTAAATTCCAGTCGGTTATGACAATGCTGGCAAGCGAGTACCCAATTCTGCATGTCGTAAAGCAATTCTGGATGAGACAAGTACCATCTTCTTTTCCTACGATGGGCTGGATGAAGTTCCCAACTACCTTTACAACCGTCCAGTTGCAATTCACAACTGTGTATTTGATACTTTTCGCATAGTTCTTTAATTTTTTTATTAATTTCGTATGGAGTAGACATTTCTTTTTTAAAATTAATCTGCGAAAAAATTCGCATCTGCTGACATTTTTATCCACTAGGGAAAACTATAAGGTCGCAGGACTAAACTGCGGTGCCTCTTTAGGGGTATCAGTGCTCCCCTTGCAGAAAACTCTTTCTTTCTGCAATTGAACTATGCTTGGTAATGTAAACGCTATATTAAAAGCCGCATTTACATCAGCATGTTCGACGTGTCCGCATGGACACTTAAACATTTTGTCGTTTCTAGTTCCTACCTGACCACACTTAGAGCAACATTTGCTCGTATATGATGGTTCGATGTAAGTAACCAACACGCCTGCTAAAAGAGATTTGTATTCTATAAACCGTTGCAGTTGATAGAAACTCCAAGAGTTAAGTGCGTATTTGAAACTTTTAACAGATTTTGTTTTACTAATACCTTTTAGTTTTTCTAACTTTAGACTACCTTTTTCTTTTACAGCGAGATTGACTATAAAACGAGAGATTTTGTGGTTCAAATCTCTACAAATTCTATTTTCTCTATCCTTAATTTTTTTTACAACCGTGTACAATCCTTTTTTTTGTAATTTTCTTCTAATATTTTTATATTTTGTGTGTATGTATTCTGCTGATTTTCCTAGTTTGTAAACCTTCCCCGTTTCCTTGATGGCAACAACTGCGCAATGCCCAGTTGTATTTAGGTCTACTCCTATAGATTTGCTTGATAAATATTTTGGTTTTTCGTCAACTGTTACAGATATATAAGCATAAAGTTCGTCTAATTCTACTTGATTTATTTTCCTAAAAGAGACATTTGTGAAGGGAACATTGAGTTTTAGTGACGAAATAAGTATTATTGAATTTATATATCGAATTCCAGTATTGGGAATAGTCAACTTTATTGATTTAGCTGTCTTGGCTTTTTTATTTCTTCCATATTTTCTGAGTATCTGATTGGAAAGAATTGCCTTTAAACCAAGATGAGATACATATTTAGTGGACAACTTGTCTTTATTCTCTAAAGCATATTCTGCAATTTTTTTAGCAATCAATAGTTCACGGTGGAAATCTCTGTTGTGTTTTACTTTATAGGTTAAAATCATTTTGTTCGTTTAGTTATCTTGTTTTTGGCATTCTTTAGTTGAAGTTTTAACTTGGAGATTTTTGCTCTAAGTTTATCGTTCTTTATACGAGAGGATTTCAAGTCATCAATACGCATGCGGTCTAGCACACGAATAGAAAACCTCATCAAAGATTTAATGCCAATTTTATCTAAGTGAATAAAAATTTCTTGCTCTTTATCTACAACGCAAAGAGTATGGTCTGAACTTACGTAATCCCAAATATATTTCTTTAACTCTCGCTTCATAATATGCCTTTCAGACCGTAATTTTCCTTTATAAGGTCAATTACGAGGTCAGCTTCTTGCTTAGTGAACACTCTCCATCGACCAACTGTTTTTTGGGATAGGAATACCCCTTTCTT
>JAKLGS010000029.1 GCA_022710505.1 Patescibacteria group bacterium | reverse complement strand
ATATAGAACTCTAAAAGAACTGATTTTTGAGACAAAAGCCAAAAGATAGTCTTGATTTTAAACCTAAAAAATGGTATATTAGTTGATATTGTCTATTGTGAAGTTTAGGCGGTAAGTTAGCAATAACGAGCTGTCTATCCTTCTTAGTAGACAATAAAAACTACTCACTTGACAACTATGTTACATAGTGATATACTATTCGTATTATAAGTTAAATTTAATATGCATTTTTTCTTTTATGTTGGTCCACTTTTTATGTGGATATTCTTTATAGGATTATTCCTCACTATTGGAAAGTATCTATTGGTGGGGGCATTTTACGCAGTTGTTTTAGTTTATATGGTAATTTCAGAACTCGTAAAATTAATTTATTATTTTTTCAGTAAAAAAATCTAATATGCTTTTTATAGCTTTACCAGCAATAATATTTTTGCCAATGGTGGCCGTCTGCTTTATTTATTTTTTTCTATACGCTTTTGTCATTTTTTGTTGTGTATCTTTTTGGATAGGCACTTATCTCGTCGCAGTTTGCATCGTAATCCTCCGTTCTTGTTTTCGTGTAGGTCTAGGATTATACCGATTTTTAGCTAAAAAATATAAATCTCGAACCTAAATTATTTAGCGAATTTTCTCATTTGATATAGTTTTATTCTTAATTGTTTTAGTTGACAATCAGTAGTCTAAAATGATAGTCTGAATACAGATTATAAATTTATTTACAAAATAAATGACAGGAGTAGGAGAAGAACAAAAACCATTTTCAATGTATCGTTGCGAGGTATGCAAGGGTCGCGGTAAGGTTAATTGGGAAAAAGAAATTTGTCACGCATGCGGAGGAAAAGGTTATATCTTAGTAGATAACATTACGGGTTTAGTAGTAGGAGAAAAAAAAGATGGAGAACAACACTTGGATTAAATTATTTCGAAGATTTAGAGAATGGAGTTGGTATCAAGACAGCAACACCAAAGATTTATTTTTGGAAATTCTTTTAACAGCAAACATAACTGATAAAAATTGGCATGGAATAGACATTAAAAGAGGACAACTTTTAACAAGCAGAATTAAATTATCAAATATACTGGGAATTAGCGAACAATCTGTAAGGACATCCTTAACTAAGCTAAAATCAACCAACGAAATAACCATCAAATCAACCAACAGATATACCTTAATTACCGTAAATAAGTTTAATGACTACCAACAACTAACCAATAAATTAACAAACAATCAACCAACAACTAACCAACAACTAACCACTACTAAAGAATGTAAAGAAAGAAAGAATGCTAAAGAAATAATACAGGAACAAAATTTTATTTCTTTTAAAGAAAAAACAAGTAACGACATTGACACCAATGTCATTACCGAAGAAGAACGCTTAACCTTACCCGACATAACTCAACTCAAGATTCGTTTAAAAGAACAAAATGGTGATGTTCACCTACAAGACCGAATTGAATTAGATGCTTATATGCGGGCGAGAGAGGAACTGTTGGCTAAAAAACGTAAATTAAAAAGGGAACTCCAAGAAAAAGAAGCGTTACAGGTTAAAAAACCAAATGGCAAGTAGCACTCCAACACTACCAAAGTCTCTCACCACGGAAAATAGAGTTCTGCATAAACTCATGTGCAGTAAAGATAGAAACCCAATAATTTTTACTTTAAAAGAAGAAGATTTTTCGGATATTTACAGAAGATTATTATTTTTAGGATTTGAGTCTTTAACTAAAAAGAACACTAAGTTTGACGATGTTATGGTTCTGAAGGAGGCAAAGTTAATTTCTAAATTTCCAGACGATGAAAAGAAAAGATTGGAAAATATTTGGAGTGAAATAGCGGCTGGTGCTGGAACTCCAAACATTGAAGATGAAGTAAAAGATTTAAAACGATATACGCTTAAAAGGCAGTTAGTTGAGTTATCGAGTAGCTCTTTGGCTGAATCAAAAAAAGATGTTCCTGATATCGGAAAAATAATTACTGAGGCAAATGATGCCCGACTTGGAAAAGTAACTGTCATCGAAAGTTTTGATGATGCTCTTGATGATTACAAAAAAATGGAAAATGAAAAAATTAAAGTTAATGACGGAAGGGTCTTGGGAGCAAGTCTCGTTTTTGAGGAATTCGATAACGAAACCTCAGGTGTTGTTGGCGGAGAAATTGCGGTAATTGCTGGTCGTCCAGGTGCAGGAAAATCGGCTTATTTGGTTCAAATAGCCATGGAAAATGCCAAAAGAGGTAAAAGATGTCTCTATTTTAGTTTAGAAATGCTTCGACAAGAAGTAATTGACCGTATTTTAGCTTATTTTTATGCCGATAATAGTCGTTTTTACTCAGCTCCCAGACCAGAAAATATACAAGAAATTACTCAAAAAGTAGACGGACTGAAGTCTTTACCAATAAATATTTACGATAATATCTTCGATATCGACCAAATAATTTCCAATATTTATTACCACAAAGAAATTGCTAAAACAGAATTTGTGATTATTGATTATCTACAACTTATCGATGTTAAAAAAAGTTTTCCTACCGATAATTCTCGGGTTTCTTATATTTCCCGTCAGTTAAAAATTGCCTCGCAACAAGCCAACATTCCAATCATCATTGGTTCCCAATTCAGTCGTGCAACTGAACATCGAGAAGACCAAAGACCAATGTTGTCAGACTTGAGAGATTCGGGAAGTATTGAACAGGACGCTTCTGTCGTCCTTGCCCTACATCAACACGATGTTTACAAGCAACTTGACAACGAAGAAAGTTTTGTAAACGAATCTGAGAGAAATAAAAAAATTACAGATTCGATTATTATGTTAAAAAATCGTAAAGGCAGGTCCTTTTTTAATCTTGACGTTATTTTTTATCCAGAAAAATCTACCTTTGATTTAAAGAAATGAAATATCCAGTTTACACCGTTGACGATTTAGATTTTTATAGATACCAACTTCTTCTTGTCAAACAAATGGCAGCGAGGGACAAATGGTCAACGTATAAAGAAACAACTAAACTCTTAAAACAGGTAATAAAAAATATTAAAAATGCCATAAGTAACGATGAAACAATAGAACTTTTAGATTCTGCCGAGATACTTAAAAATTTAAACAAATACCCCGAAATATCTTTGTCTGAGGTATAATAAATTATGCCAAATCAAGATTTAGATGTGATACAAAACAATCAAATTGAAAATTATTCCGCAGGCGGAAATGAACGTGGACAAGCTGCTTTTGACTTAGAACAAAAAATCAAAAAAGTAAAATATTCTCTTGGTTATAACTTTTTGGAAATGGGCAAGTATCTTAAGGAAGTTCGTGACAACGAATACTTCGTCGAACTTGGGTTTGACTCAATGTCTCAATGGTTACAAGAAATTTCTATAAGTAGTTCTTGGGCTTGGACTTTTATGGATATTTACGATATTTTTGTTGTTAAAAATCACATTTCTCAAGAAAAAATTCTAGAAGTTGATTACACCAAGTTGAGTCAGATTGTCCCTGTCATAAAACAAAATCCTGAAGATGCTGAAAAGTGGTTAGAGGTGGCTGGGTCTATGAGACGCATCGATTTACAACGAGAAATTAGAGAGGCGAGACTGGAAAAACAGAAACAAGAGTCTCCTAAAATCGAATCTGAATTTTTAGAATCAAAAATTATCAACGAAAAAATTTCAGAAGATAACTGTCTCGACAAACACTTAAAAGGCATTAAATTAGACGCTGTGATAACGCAGGACGAACGAAATATAGAAAATTGGGTCGGATTACTAGACGGACATATAAACGACGATACAGCCGTTTTAGTGTGTTGTAAAAAAACTTCTTTGGCAAAAATCCAAATGGATTTAGAAGATTGTGGCTTTAAAATTTTTGATGTCATAATTTGGCAAAAAGAAAATTACGACAAAGTTGTCTCCCTAAATGGACTTCTCCAGAAATGTGAATTTGTAATTGTCGCTGGAAAAAAGAAACCAAAATATTTATTTCCTGACGTAAAATCTGACCTCTGGATAATATCCAATGAAAAAAACTTACAGGATAATGAAAAACCCCGACTTTTGATTAATGACTTAATCGAAATGGTAACTTTCCCAGGAGCTAAAATTCTTGACCCAAATGCTACTTCCCTAAACGTTTACAACGTCGGAAATCAATTAAAAAGAACAGTATATGCCATTGTGAACGAAGAATTGATATAGTTATCAAAAGTGTCCAAAAAAATAGTTAGCAGTCGGGTATTGACTTTGCTCCGAGAAAATGATATAAAGATTTCATGGAAAAACCCTATAAAACAAAATGTAAAAACTGTGGTAAAGAAATACGCGTAGCAAGAATCTCGAGAAATTATTGTTATCAATGTCGAAAAAAAATGTTTCAACCCAAGGAATATCCTAGCACCTTTTACGAAAACAGGAAAAAAGTAATAGAGAGAGATGAAAATAAATGCCAATGTTGTGGTGTAAGTGGTGATAATACAACAACAAATAAATTATCAGTTCATCATATAGACACCGACAAATTTAACAACAGGGTATCTAATTTAATAACCTTATGTGTTCAATGCCATAAGTCTTTACATGGAAAATATTCTAATTTTGATTTAAGACACAATAATATTTACAAACTTTTTTCTACGGATATTCACTTTGGAGAATTCGGAAAAAATTTATTATATGGGACGGCTAAAAAAATAGTAAAAAAACAATTTGGTGGAAAACCAAAAAACTTTTTCAAATAGAACACTTTAACTCTCGGTGGTTTTAAAATAATTAAAATTTAATAATTTAGGTTATCTAATTCCCTCATTAACATAAAACGCTTTTTCACCACCATCATCTGTTTTGACGATGTAGGTGTCAGCGATTTGATTGCGAGAATAAGCAACCTCTGGTATGTTTGACAGATTCAATGTAGAAGAACAATTCGTAACATTGACAGCTAGTCCTGTAGTATTGCCTGTTGTATTGCAATAAAACATGTTGTCGTTTTGTCTTTTGTCAAACTTTTCTTGGACATATTTCCAATCAATAGCCCCTCCACCTCCTCCACAACCACCAGTAGTAGTGCAATACCCAATTGTATTGATAGAGGACGTATTGGTAAGACTAAGTTTTGGTTCCTTACCGAGAATTTTCTCGATATTCACCTTAGAAGTAGATTTAGCTAATTTATCTTTATCTTGTCTAGACTTAATGGACTTCAATTTTCCATTCTCGAGGTCAGATAAATCAGCCTTGTAAACTTTTAATTTTGCTTGAAGCTTAGCGATATCGGACTTAACATCTTCCATTGCTTGAAAGGTATCTTTGATAGCTTCTTTCACTTTCAATATAAAATCTTTTTCAAGTTCTTTTTTGGCAGACTTGAAGGCCTTTTTGTAGATTTTGTTCATAATTGTATGAACCACCGAAAGTTGTTAAAGTGCGCTGAGCCTAGAGGGGGACTCGAACCCAACCAACCTATCGCTTACAGGGCGATTGCACTACCAATTGTGCTATCTAGGCGTTTTTGCCAGTAACCTCTTTTAGGTCTTGATATTTGGTGTCTATCGCAATATTTTTCAATTGCCCTATCTGAAACACCCATATCCTTAGCTAAGTATATCATTGGTTTTTCCCATACTAATTTAGAAAGTTGTTTATCAGATACTGGTATTTTTTTTTGAAAAATTCCGAGACATTTGCTGGAACAAAACCAATTTTTTCTGTCTAGTTGTTTAAAAGATTTTTTACAGATAATACAATTTACTATTGGCAATTCTCCATGATGTTTATGACCATGTTCTTTTTGAGTTAGAAGTTCCAAATTCTTTACAGAGTTGTTTGTCCTATTACCATCTTTGTGGTGGACGATTTCACTTTTTTTAATCCATCGTCCGATTTTAATTGAAAAAATATGCCTATGGTAATAAACAAAACCATATTTGTCAGCTAATGGATGGTTTATATCCGTAAAATACTGATAGTTTAGTCTTTTATGAGTATTTATTTTATTTTTTAAAACATAGTCTGAGGTTTTTATCATAGACTATGGTAACATATTTTGTAATTAAAAAGGTGTTCTATTCAGGCTACTGAAGCATACCTACTGCGATTTTATATTTTTGAATCGCTTTATGAATTTGTTGGTTATTTGGATGGGATTTTAAGAGACGTTTAAGTTTAGAGATTTTATGTTTTTCTCGTTTATGTGACTGTTCGTAAACAGCATATTTATTGTTTTTTGACGCTTTATTTGACACAACAAGATAATACAACTACAGGGGTGGTTTTGTAAAGGATATCGAAAGAGCCACCACTGCCTTGCCCATAAATAATGGAATGGTGACTCATTTAATTATACCCTATTTAGGTGTTACTATTAATTATGCGATGTGAAATCTGTGAAAAAGTAAGTTGTTTTGACCAAGAAAAAGGCAGAATTATGATTTACAACAACGGTAAAGAAATATGGAGTGAAGAGAATCAAACCGCTATCAGTGCCTGTATCATCAAACAACGCCATGATAAAGATGAATTACAACGACATATAAATAAAGCTAGACAGAATCTACCTTAGAACCTCTTGTGGAGTTGAACCACCGCCACCAATTACAATCTAGCTAGATATAGTTTGGTGTGCTACCGTTACACCATGAGGCAAGTTGCTTAATTATATCACTTCTTTTTCTTGTGTCTTCCTACTATCCTAATAAAATCATCTCTTTTAAGTGTCCAAAAATCTTTTTCTGGAATATCTTTAAAAGGATTACCATGACGAAAGAACTCATCTGATAACTCGTTTAGTGGACCAAAAGGAGTCACCCCCATGTCTATGACTAAGTGGTCGAGTACATCGTGACACTCACGACAGCAAAAAAGACCGTTCTCTTTATTGGACACTCCACCAAAACTTTCTGGGCAGACATGGTGCACACTATCACTTGGTTTATCACACCCAAAACATTTTTCTCCGTCTCTTTCTTTTATTTCGTCTCTTATTTCCTTGGAAAATGGTGGCATGTATAAGAGTAAATGATTGCCCAACTCTTTGGCAAGATGATACCTTGTGTTTATCAAAAAAAGTGTAATACTTTTATTATTTAGACATTAGATAGATATAGAAATATGACCATCAATTTACAAGGATATCCCAAAACCCTGATGTGTCAGTGTCCACGTTGTAAAAAACTCTCAATTACCCTAAATGAAATACTCAAACGACCAACTACAGTCTGTCAGGAATGCACGAATTCCGAAGAATATAAAAAAGAACTTCTTGAGAAGGCAACACTACTCCACGCAAAAATAAACGAATCATCTAACTTATCAGCATCTTACATGGCGACAAGAACTAAGGATGTCACATCTTTTTTTGAAACCGAAGATGGTAAGACTGTTGGTATTGGATTAAAAGGCGAGTTTGTTAAACCATCCGAAACTCGTTATGACCTAAAGCACGACCCACACGGATGGAAAAGTGTTTATGGCCGAAAGGCAAAGGTGGTAGAATGAAACCTCTTACGTTAACTTTGTGCATACCTGTGATGAATCAGTTACACGACTGTCGTTCAGCATTGGGATTATTTCGTTATAATACTTCTGAAGATACGGAGTTCTGTATCATCGACAATGGCTCAACCGACCCGTACGAAGATTTTATAGTCAATACTCTCAAGCCCAAGAAACTTAATTTTATAAGAAACGAATCTAATATTGGCATGATTAAAACCATGCAACAGGCGTATGAGAATTGTACGACTGATATCCTTGCAGTCACTCACAATGATGTTTTTCTTTACGAGAAAGATTGGGATAAAAGAATTCTAAAATATTTTGAAGAAATGCCAGACCTTGGTGGAATTGGAACTTTTGGCTCTCAAGGAGTAGGACCAAGAGGAGAGCGTATTCAAGATGTCCCGCGCGCGGGTATGATGGCAGGTTGGTCAAATATGCTTGAAGCTGAAGTTCACGGAATGAGACTCTACCAAGATTGGGTTCCTGCCTCAATTTTCGATGGGTTTTTTATGGCCTTTCGTATGGATGTCTTAAAAAAGTCTGGAGGAATAGACCAAAGATACCAATATCATCATTTTTACGATAGGTCGTTAAGTCTTCAAAGTCTTGCTTTGGGATATAAAAATATTGTTGTAAATATCCCTTGTCATCACTGGAGTGGTATGACAGCCAATCGAGCTGAGTACCAAACTTGGATTAATAAAGAACTAAGTAAAGAAGCGGCTGATAGTAGTACCCATGACCAAAATATGGCTTTATTTGAAAAAATTTGGGGAGATGTTTTACCTTTATATGTCGAAAACGATTTCAGTTTTAGAAAAGGTCAGCAAGGAACTTGGGATTTTAAAGGAGACTCAATTGTAGGATTTGATTGGAGGAGACCTCTAAAATGAACTTAGTAAATCAAATTATCTGTGGCGATTGTTTGGAAGTAATGAAAGATATACCTGATAAGAGTATTGATTTAACGGTAACTTCTCCACCCTACGATAATTTACGAACCTATAACGGATATACTTTTGATTTTGAGGGTATTGCTAAAGAATTACTTAGAATTACTAAAGACGGTGGTGTAGTTGTTTGGGTAGTTGGTGATGCCACAATAAAAGGAAGTGAAACAGGAACATC
>JAKLGS010000028.1 GCA_022710505.1 Patescibacteria group bacterium | reverse complement strand
CCTCCCAAACCTGTCTGAGATGTTATAATACCGTCTTTTAAATACCTATACCTCCAAGAAAGTACATCGTAACCTGCAGGAATATTTGTCAAACTTGCAGTTTTTGTACTTTCTGGTTCTATTGCATTTGGAACAGGTGTATTGAAATAAACTCCGTAACCAGAAGGGTGACACCACCAATCAGAAATCTGATTCAAAGAAGGGGTTGTTTCTCCACTAATAGTCATAACAAAATCAGAAAAAGTTTTGTTAGTACTACAACCAGAAGGTGAGGTTGAATCTTTCTTCCAATAATCACTTATTGAAATTCCATTTTTATCGTCATCACTCCAGATGTTTCCATCGATTCGAAGACAAGGTCTCGTACAAGTATGGTTGGAAAGGTTATAAGTACCTCCTTCGGCAGCACATTCTGCGCTACAAGAACCTCCACAACTATATCCCGAACAACTACTGGCTTGATTTCCATTTGAACAATTTCCCCACGACCCTAAAAAACCGTTTACAGGAACGTTTGGATTAACACATGCATCGTTATTCTCATCACAAGAATCTGTTGTACAATCAAAACCATCATCACAACTCTTAGGCGGGTTGCTGCATGTACCATCTGCATTACAAATATCATCCGTGCAAAATAAATTATCGTTACAATCTGCATCGGAAGTGCAACCAGCAGGTCCTAATTTCCAATCTATCCTCATATAATCATTTACAGTGGTAAATAGAAAAGAAGCATCACAACCTGTCCCACTTTCTTGAAAAGAACCAGGATTGTAAACACTCCAAGTACCACAACTTGACCCGGATGGCACATTACCTAAGGTGGCAGTGTAATACCCACCTTCTGTCATATCGGCATTTAGTCCCTCCCATCCAGGACGGTACTGGTAATGTGAAAAATAATAAATCTGAGGATCACCGGGGTGACACCACCAGGCACGTGCAATGTTCTCGCCATTAACTGTAACTGAGAAGTCATTTATAGGCCCACCAAAATCCTCGCAATCATCACGCGCTGGTACGCCATTAACTATAGTCCCGTAGTAAGGAGCTCCCTTCCAAATCTCATTGTTCTCCTTTACGTTGTTACTGTTAAAATCGCTCCAAACTTGACCCAACACTCCGTACCAGATATTGGTGTCATCATCATCATCATCATCATCAACACAGCAATCGTCACATAAATTAGCATTCCATATACAGCAAAACTCACCTGGGTCACCATCGGCTATACAATCATACCAATAAGATTCTGAAGGGTTCGTAAGGTTACAATATCTAGAACCATTTTCATTTATACCGCATCTGCTATCACGACAGGAAAGATCACAACCGTCGTCTCCAGGGGGGATACCACCACCACAAGTTCCAGAACAAGTACCTTCACAGGACCACCTCTGACAAGCATAAGGGTTATTAGGATTGGGAATGCTACAACGCGTGTCGTAAGCACACCAATTCCCGGTACTCGAACAATCTCCAGAATCTTCACACCAATCGGCCTCATAATTAGCACAATAATAGTTAGGCTCAGTTCCTGGCGGAGGATATATGCGCGTACACCCTGCGTAAACATTTTTAATGTTAATATAACAACATAACAACATTAAGAAAGAAAGCACACTTGTAAAAAAAAATTTTGGGATATAATTTGATATTTTAAACATATTACATTTAATTAATTTATTAGAAATTACAAATTCAGATCCTCTATTAGAAATAGTACCCAGCTAACAGTTTTGTCTTGACAAGAAGGTGATGAGCAAGAGAAAACCAACCTACTACCAGGTTTAATTATCTCATGAATATCAAGCGAAGATAAAATATCCAATGTTTCATAAACTCCATCTTCGATTAAAATAACTACATTCTGAGGAGAGATATTGTAATTAACAAAATCCACATTATCACCAATTTTATAATTAAATTGATTATCTGTAGAACTTATTAATAAAAAGGAGGGGCTGTCTTCGATAAATTCAGCTTTTTTTAGGACAATGCAATTATCTGGAAGGTAAGATTTAATTTCCTCCTCAGGAGCACTAAAGACAGACAAACCCACCATCCCAGCTCTAAAGGTAGGCTCCCTACTCCTGAGGACTTGATCAGAATAATTAGTTTCCTCATCTATAAACCTCCCAAAAGTGCTTACTTCAGGTGTTTTTTGATTTGTAATTTGTTGATTATCAGGAAGATTATTTGTTTTTTGAATATAGCTAGTATAGTATCGATAAATTATAAAGGAAATTAACGGTAAAATTATAAATGCTAAAAGTATGCGTAAAAAAAATCCTTGATTTTTAATTATCACCCTAGCGTTTCTTTTGTTAGTTTCTTCCATGTTAAAATCTAAATAATAGTGTCTTAATTCTAATTATTTAAAAATCGTTGTCAATAGAAAAAATGCGCACTGTGTTTTTTAACCAAGTGCGCATGTGAATTAAGGATATGTTACAGGTATCACAATTAGATTATCCCTCAAATTATAAGTCAAATCCATATCTGTATTGCTAAAAAATTTTTTAATCCCCACATTAACAGAAGACATTATTGTCATTGGAACAAACCTTAGAGTAAATGTTGCGGGGACACAGGACAAACCACAACCGTTACGAACTTCTCCCATTCTAAAGTCGGTAAATCCCAGATATACAATCAATCTATCGTTGTCTATGTTCATACCGTAGCCCGTAAGAAATTCTCCAGAATAACTACTTACCCAAGATATTTGTAAGTTATCGACCTCAGTTGTATCTACAAAAGCTACTGAATAGGTTCCCACACCAGTGATTCCTTCGGGGGGTTCACCATCATACATAATCCAAAAATTGTGTGGATTCATTTGATACCCATTCCCATCATTCAGATTGTTAGCGTATACCCTATTTATTTGAACCTTTTCCCAATCCTCAAAATTGTTTGTTTCCTGAGCCAAAGCCCACAGAGACATAAAAGAATTGAATTCGTCATCTACCTCACCAAGGTCAAAGGTATGGGGGTCAAAATTATGCTGTACAGGTCCCTTTGCCCACCATATTTCGAAAAAGACCCTTGCTACTACTGCTGCAAGAGTATCTTCGAAACCTTCGTTTAGTTTAATCTTCGTTATCTCTGGGTTTAGAGACGAGTCAGTTATAAGCTCGAGATTAAACTTAACACCCATATACTCAGTAGAAATTGACTGTGCAAAAGATGGGCTTAAATCATTTTCTATAGACGTAAACACTGGGGTAGGAATCGCAGTGGGTGTCGGGGTCAATGTTGGAGTTGGACTTGGTATTGGTGTGCTTGTTGGAACTAACGTTGGTGTTGAAGTTGGTTTAAAGGTAGGGGGAAAAGTTGGAATTAGCGTGTTGGTAGAAACAACAGATGGTTGTTTACTCGATTTAACGCTGGAACCCCCAACTACGTAACCACAACCATTTAACAACAATACAAATACCATAAACAACAAAATCAATTTACTCGTTTTCATTTTCTTCTCCTCTTTCTCTCGTTTATTTAACGAGTATTGTTTTTTTCAGTAAATTAATCGGAGAATAGCATAATTACAGCGTCATTTCAACTTTTGGGAAGAATAAAATTATAAATTATAGAAGTGAAAAATTACTGAAAAGAAAATTCTAAAAATTCTCCAAAGCCTCTCTTTGTTTTTTACTTAATCTTTCCGGAACCTTAACTAAAATTTGAACAATAACGTTTCCCTGACCTCTGCCATGAAGTTTAGGCATACCTTTTCCTTTTATTAAAAATCTTGAACCGTACTGCGTACCGCTTGGTAACTTTAATTTTGTCTTTCCAAGTCCATCTTTACTTTGAACGTCAACAACCGGAACATCTATAATAGTACCCAAAGCCGCATCAATCATACTGATTTCTTTATTCAATAAAATATCATCACCCATAATTACAAAATCTGGAATATTTCTAACTCTAACTGTTAAATATAAATCACCGTTGGGTGCTCCGTCAGGTCCGGGCATTCCTTTTCCAGAAAATTTAATTTCCATACCGTCTCTCATACCCGCAGGAATTTTTACTTTAACTTTTCCACTTTCAACATCAATTTCTCTTTCAATACCAAAAATCATATCTTTAAATTCAAGTCTCATTTCGTAATAAAGATTTTTTCCTCTTCTTGGTTTTCTTGAGTTATAACCTCTAAATCCAAAAAAATCTTCAAAAATATCAAAAGGGTCAAAGTCGCCGTTTCCGCCAAATGGATTTGCCCCCGAGCTTGAGTACTGATAACTAAATGGACCCCACTGCCCGGCTTGACCGGCATCCGAAAAACCTCCCGGTCCGTAATCTCCGCCCACACTTCCAAACTGGTCATACATTTTTCTTTTTTGAGGATCGCTTAAAACCTGATAAGCCTCATTAATTTCTTTAAATCTTTTTTCAGCGGCAGATTTGTCACTTTCTTTTACCATATCAGGATGATGCTCTCTCGCGAGCTTTCTGTAGGATTTTTTTATTTCATCTGCGGTTGCGTTTTTAGTCACACCCAGAGTTTCATAATAGTCTTTCGCTATTGCCATACGATTTTTATTTTAACATTTATTAAAATACGACTGTTTATTTTAACATTTTCTATAAAAAAGCAAACGAGAAGGCTCTCCGCCTTCGGCGGAGAGCCTTCACTGTGTACAAGTTAATGTACATCGGTTAAATCACTTATTTAACAGCATCCTTCAAGCTCTTTCCTGCTTTGAAAGCTGGAGTTTTGCTTGCTGCGATGTGTAATGGTGCCCCTGTTTGAGGATTTCTTCCCATTCTTGCTGCTCTTGATCTTACTTCAAATGTACCAAAACCTGTCCATGTTACTTTCTCACCTTTTGATAGGGACTTTTCTACTGCAGCGGAGATTGCGTCAACAGCTTTTGTTGCGTCGACTTTTGTCATTCCTGCTACATCTGCAACTTTTGCAATTAAATCTATTTTTGTCATTTATTAACACCCCCTCTCAAAGGTAAATTGCTGCCCGGTCAGGCAACTTATATTATTTTATCTATCCTAACAATCTTTTTTGATTGTAAATCTAATAATACACTGCGAAAAGCTTTTCTACCAGCATTTTCCCACTCAAATCTTTGATTCATCGCAGTTAAAAACATTTTTATTGTTATATCAACCTTTACGCCCAATGACGAGTCTATTGCTCCGCACATACCTACATCAGTAAGGTACAATGTTCCTTTGGGTAATACCATGTTATCGCATGTTGGAACGTGTGTGTGAGTACCTATAATGGCATCTACTCTACCGTCTAAATAGAAACCCATAGAATACTTCTCGCTGGTGGCTTCCGCATGAAAATCCATAATTTTTGCATCAACTTTTTCATCTTTTGTTTTTTCCAATATCTCGTCTATTTTTGAAAAAGGATTATCCAAAAAAGCGTTCTTCCCGCCGAACGAAGTCAACCCCATTAAGTTTATTAAAAGCACCTTGCCGTTTTTCCCTGAATCAATTATCTTGTATCCTTCACCAAGAGTTCCTTCAGGATAATTTGCAGGTCTTAAAACCGGTACATTATTTATAAAATCTTCAGTTCCTTTTTCCTGAAAAATATGTTCTCCGCTTGTAAAGTAGTCTATCCCCGCCATTCTCATTTGTTCTATTTTCTCTTCTGTAATTCCCCTGCCTCCCGAGAGATTTTCGCAGTTTGCAAAAACCATATCAGGTTTATATTCCTTTATTATTTCCGGTAAAAATTTTTTAACTACCTCTCTTCCGGGTTTTGCAACTATTTCTCCCACATATAAAATTTTCATTTTTATTCCTTTTTAACTACCTATCAAACTTAGTAATTTGCATTTTATCTACTCTATACATACCAAAAACATCCATCGGTTCACTCATTGATTTACCCATAATTACTATAAATGCTAATACAGCTACCACAAAAGCAGTGGTAATTATTCCTTTTATAACGGACCCAAGGGCCTTTATGAAAAGAATAAATATAAGCAGAGCAAATACGCTTATTAAGATATAGTACATAAAAAACCTTTCTGCTACCGAGTATATTCTAATCCCAATAGATTAAAACTGCCCGATGGCTATTTAGCGGTTTCTGAAACTCTGGTTTCCCTTATTACTATTACTTTTACTACACCGGGGTAGTTTTGTTCAAGTTCTATTTTTCTAGCAATTTCTTTTGCTAATAGAGCTGTTGAGTAATCATCAACCTTTTCGGGTTTTACAAATACTCTTACTTCTCTTCCGGCTGAAACTGCATAGGCTTTTTCTACACCATCAAAAGACATTGCTGCTTCTTCCAAATCTTTTAATCTTTTTACGTACGATTCATAATCCTCACCTCTGGAACCGGGCCTCGCTCCACTAACGTGGTCAGCAAGTGTAACGATGGCTGATTCAATGGTTGTCTGTCTGTCATCATGGTGCTCGGCAACACATTTTATTGCCTCTTCGGGAATTTTAAATTTTCTAAGAAGTTCAACACCCAGATCAACGTGAGAACCGTCTTGGTCAGTTAATACTTTTCCTATATCGTGAAACACACACCCGAGTCTAACTGTGTCTATATCTGCCCCAAGCTCTTCCGCAATGTACATACCAATTCTGGCTGTCTCCATAGTGTGTTCAAGCATATTCTGACCATAAGAGAACCTATATTTAAATTTCCCTAACGTCTGAATTAGTTCTTTAGGGATATTATATAAACCTAATTTATGGCATAAAGAATCTCCGGCCTTATACATAATGTTATCCATCTCTTTTTTAGTTTGATCAACAATTTCTTCAATTCTTGCGGGCTGAATTCTACCGTCTGCAACTAATCTTTCTAAAGCTGCTGTAGCAACTGCCCTTCTAACTGAATCAAAACATGAAACAATTATGTCCCCGGGTGAAGAATCCAAATCAAGATCAACTCCTGTTAATTCTTCAAATGTTCTAATATTTCTCCCCTCTTTTCCTATAATTCTTCCTTTTATATCTTCATCCGGAAGTTTAATTTTTGAGGTGGAGTGTTCTATTACAATATCCGTAGAACCAAACTCCAGCGCCTCCATCAAGATTTGTTTTGACATTTCCTGAGAATCTCTTCGAATTTCTTCTTCTTTTTCTTTTATTCTTTTGGCTTTATCTTCAACTAAACTCTTATCCAAATTTTTAAGCAAAATATCACGGGCTTCTTCCTTGGACATCGAAGCTATTTTTTCAATTTCCTCCTGTTGTTTTCTATTAAAGTTATCCATCTCTTCCTGTTGTTTTCTATGAAAATTCTCGATTTCCTCCTGCTTTTTTTCCAGGTTTTCTTTTATTGAAACAAGACTTTTTGCTTTTGATTCAAGTTCTCTTGCCTTAGCATCAACTTGCGCTTTTAACACCATAGATTTTCTTTCGGTCTCAAGAGCATCTTCCCTGATTTTCCTTGCCTGATCTTGAGCTTTAGTTTGTATATTTAAAGCTTCGGCTTTCGCCTCTACAATCAATTCTCTGGATTTGGCTTTTGCTTCCATAACAACAGGATCATTCTCTACATCTATCCTTGTTTCATGGAATTTCTTTGGTGCAGAATCTGCCTGTGAATTTTCTATTACTTTCGGGGTTTCTTCCTTTTTACTTTTCTTGGAATAGAAAACATAACCCCCTGATAGACCCAAAAGGGCCATTACTATAAATATAATATTTAGTGAATCCATTTTTTATTTCCTCCATATATCAACAATAAATCCAACCTATTACACAAGGTTTTAAATTTTATGGGAATTGCTTTAAAAAGGGTTTACACCCGATAAATATCGTTATAACAACAAAAGGTATTCATATTTGTAAACGAAAAATCTTTTTTCATAGCAAATTCCACAGGGTAATTCTATTGCAAGTCGGTTAAAGTGTCAATTACGGAAGATACGGTTTCATAGGGGTAGCCTTTTCTCAAAAGAAAGGTCGTTAATTTTTGCTTTTTTTGAAAATTGTTTTCACCTTTAATATATTTAATCTTCTTTTCAGCTTCTTTCAAAACACTTTCATAAATATCTTCATCTTCAATTTCCGAAAGAGATTCATCAATAATATCTTTTGAAATTCCCTTTTTTAATAAAAATTTTAAAACCCTTATTTTATTGAAAGATTTACCTGAATTTTTTAATCCTTGGATATAAGAAGAGGCATAATCTTCGTCGTTTGATTCTGTCAAATAACCATCGCTTTTAAGATTTGTAATTACACGGTCTTTTAATATCTCTTTTTCTTTTGGAGAAAGATGTGTTTTAAAAATGTAAGTTTGAATTTTACCAAGTATCTCGCTTTCGCTTCTTTTACTAAAAGATAAAAAATTCAATACTTTGAAATATACCCTTGAGTATGCTTTATCTAAGTTATTTAAATCCATTATTTAATATTTTATTCTTCCGAAGTCTCTTCTATCGAAGCTTTCTCGGTTTCTTTTGTCCCTATGTTTAAAGGTATATCGCTCTTTTCTTTAATAGAATTTCTTATTCCCTTTTCTATTTCTGCACTTATCTTAGGATTTTCCTTAATATACATTCTTGCGGCATCCTTACCTTGACCAATTTTCTCACCATTAAATTCAAGCCAAGCTCCGCTCTTTTTTACAACACCTAAATCCACACCAACATCTATTAAATTACCTTCTTTGCTAATTCCTTCGTTAAATAAAATATCAAATTCTGCAGATCTAAATGGGGGAGCGACTTTGTTTTTTACTACCTTTGCTTTTGCTCTAATACCGTAAAACTCCTCACCTCTTTTTAATGTACCTATTTTTCTAATATCGATTCGAATTGAAGCATAATATTTAAGAGCCTTGCCTCCGGCGGTAGTTTCAGGATTTCCGAACATCACACCAATCATTGATCTTAGCTGGTTAGTGAAAACCACAGTACATTTTGATCTGCTTATTGCCCCGCTTAATCTTCTTAAAGCTTGACTCATTAACCTTGCTTGCATTGCCACGTGACTATCTCCGATATCACCTTCTATTTCAGCCCGAGGCACAAGTGCCGCAACCGAGTC
>JAKLGS010000027.1 GCA_022710505.1 Patescibacteria group bacterium | reverse complement strand
TACTATAATAGGATCCTGGTATGCATGAAATTTCAGATCTGGCGGCGTATTGTCCTCCAGCACCACCACCTCCTCGGCCTCTAGTTCTGTTCGTTGTAATTCCACCACCTGCACCACCACCTCCCCAGCATTCTACTTTAACTCTGTATATACCAGTTGGTGTTAACCAAGACCCAGAGGTAGAAAATGTATTCGATGCTGCGTAAATTGATTGAGGTCTTTTCGGTAATTTAAAATTTTCAAAATAGTCTTTGATTACGATAGTGAATAAAAATGATAAAAAAAACAAAATCAAAAAAATTCTAAAAAAATTTGATTTTGGGCAAGATTTCTTTTTCATACAACAGCTTGATTATATCTGATAATTGAGAAATTTAGCAGGTAGCCTTTAAAGAATTATTACTTATCTTTATTTTTTTCTTTAGTATCCTTTATCTTTTTTATCAGTGAAATTAAAATAGTCGTCGAGATGGCTATTAAAATAATCAAAATAATAACAAGGTGATTTTCCTGCAGCAGGTTCATAATATTAAATGTTCTTAAACCTAAAACTTGAGATTCGGTGGTTTCACTACTTTCTTGTGTGTCCGTTAAACTAGCTAGAATTCTTGAAATCTCATCCTGTGCTTCCTGAATAAAACTTCCGAGGTCAGAAATAATACCTTCTGAATCACTGCTTTCACTTAAAACACCTTCTATCTCTTCGGTGCTTTGTTTTACTATGCTTTCAAAATCATTGGACAAAGTAACAGTATCTTCCTGTAGGATTTCTTCGTTATTTTTTAGCTCTTCGTAACTTGAAGAAAAGGGTTCTTCAATTTCTACAATGGTAAAAATTCCCGAATCGTTAATAAAACATGTTCCGTAGTCTTTTAAATTATTATTTTCAGAAAGCTCTTCACCTGAAATACTGGCGCACACCTGACCTTTTGTTGGTTCTTCAAAAGGTAAAAATACTGCGTAGTTTTTAAGAGTATCTGTTTCTTCAATATAGACCGGGTCTCCAATTTTTATTTCATTTGCAGGTAGAACAAAAGCCAATGAAAAATTAGCCAGAGTTGTTAGGGCAAGTGAAAAGATTATTGTTTTTAAAAATTTATTCATATCCAGACTTACTGTGGGCCGATTTCAAATCCCCAGTTGATAATTCCTGAGCAGGTGCCTGTTTCGTCATAGTGGATTTGAAGACAATCTCCTGCGGAAATACTTACTTCGTTTGAGTTATTAGAACAGTTTCTGTTAGAGCCGTTTCCTGTGACTGTACATGTTAAGGCCGTTGCTGTGTAAGCGCCGGTGCAGGAGGCGGAAGATCTTACAGTAAAAGCGCACGTGGTTCCTGCTGCAGGAGCTGTTTGCAAATTTCCATAAATATTTTTAATTACAGCATTGTAGGGAACTGCAAAACCAAACATTGTAGTTTGGGTTGTGTTGCATACTGAGTATCCAAAAGGGTTGCACACCGCATCTGCGGTAATTGAAGTAGAACTTCCCCCTCCAACTACAGCTTTTGATGTCGTAGGTTGCCATGTTCCGTCCCCTCTCCAAAAAGTTGAAGAGCTGGCATTTGACCCAGAATCCATATTTGCTACAGGTAAATTTCCTGTCACCCCATTTGAAAGTTCTACTTGCGCCCACGCGGGGTTGTTATCCGTTCCCGTGTTTGATAAATATCTTGTAGCATTGGCGTCTTTTGCAAGTTTTGATAATGTGTCTTCAGCAGATCCGAAAAGAAGGTCCCCCTGAGCTACACTTCCGCTTACTTGAGTAAAATCGTGTCCGGGATTAGGGGTTGCTGCATAAACAAGCTTAATTACTATTACTCCGGCAAGCAGTATAGATAGTATTAAGAACGCTGTCTTTTCTCCGGAATTTTTCCTACTTATTGGTTTAAACATACTATATATAGAATATATTAAGTGCTTTAAAATTTCCACCCAATTTTATTCTGATAGTTCAGAGTCCAAAAAAACATACATTTGGTACTTAAGATTTAGACCAATAAGGCTTTAAAACCTGATACATTCATGATATATAGTTCTTACCAAAGGAGATTCACGCACTTTCTGCCTTTTTGCGGTAATATTAAATAAAAAAATGGAAGATATCGTTACTCAAATAAAACAAAAGTTAGATATTGTGGATGTAATAAATAGTTATGTAAGTGTGAAAAAATCGGGAAGAAATTATAAAGCCGTTTGTCCTTTTCATAATGAAAAAACACCCTCTTTTATGGTTTCCCAGGAATTGCAGATATATAAATGTTTCGGGTGCGGGGCGGCGGGGGATATGTTTAATTTTGTTCAGGCTATAGAGGGCGTTGATTTTCCAAGATCACTGGAAATACTTGCTGACAGATCAGGGGTAAAAATTCCTAAATCCGAAAATTTTGATAATCAGAATCAGATTAAGAAAAAAATATTTCAGATTAATGAAATTACAACAAAATTTTATCAATACGTACTTCTTAATCAGAAAGCCGGAAAAAAGGCTTTGGATTATTTAGTAAAAGAAAGAAAGATAATTGAAAAATCCATAAAAGATTTTAGATTAGGTTATGCTCCTGATTCTTGGGATACACTTGTTAAGTTTTTAAGGTCCAAGGGTTTTAAAGACGAAGATTTAATATTATCAGGAGTTGCCGTAAAGAGAAATGTCGGAGAAGGTCTTATAGATAAATTTAGAGGGAGAGTGGTATTTCCATTTGTTGCAGTAGATGAAAAGATACTTGGTTTTACCGGAAGAACACTTTTTGACAGGGACCCTAAATATTTAAATACAGGCGAGACCCCCGTTTTTCATAAATCCTTCTTTTTATTTGGTTTAAATAAAAGCAGAGTAAATATTAAAAAAGAAGGTGCAATCTTTGTGGAAGGCCAAACCGATGTTATTAGTGCCCATCAAAACGGAGTAGATAATGTCATATGTGTTTCGGGCACATCTCTCACAGACAACCAGTTGGATATTCTTTCGAGGTATACCCAGGATATTACGTTTTGCTTTGATTCTGATTTTGCCGGAATAGAGGCTTCTTATAGAGCTATTGAAATGGCAGGAAATAAAAATTTTAATGTAAATATTGCTGTTATACCCGAGCCTTATAAAGATCTCGATGAGCTTTTAAGAGACGATCCCGCTAAAGCTAAAAAAATATTAAAAACCCCGATCCCTGTGTATGATTTTTTCCTTGCCACTGCTCTAAAAAGAAATAATAAGGAAACTGCTCTGGGCAAGAAGGCCATCATGGAGGAGTTGGTGCCGGTTTTTTCCAGAATATCCAATCGGGTTGTGTTTGAACATTATGCAAAACAACTTTCATCGGAGCTTGATATATCAGAAAATACGGTCTTTAGTATGTTAGAGCAAAAAAAGTCTTCGAAAAACACTGAATACCCTGAGTTCGAAGATTTCGGACAAAAATTTCCTTTAAAGGATAGGAAAATAGAGGGGTACCTTATATCCTTGCTTTTGAAAGCTCCTCTTGAAAAAAGCAAAGAAATTGTGAAAAAACTTAAAAAAGAGGATTTCCTTAACGAGAATTTAGCTGACGTTTTTGAAAAATTGGAAAATTATCTCGAGGACAGGAAATCAGAAATTAACGTAAAAGCATTTATAAATAAATTTGAAGATGAGCAGAAGAACTTAATCTCCGAACTTTATATGTGGGATTCTGACGAAGATGAGGAAAGCAATGAATTTCCTAAAAATATCGAAAAAGAGCTGGAAGAAGTGTCGGAAAGAGTGAAAAAGGATTCTATAAGAAAGCAGTTGAAAAATTTGGCGGAAAGTATTAAAATAGCCGAGATTGAAAAGGAGGAGGACGAATTAGAGAGGCTTACTAAAAAGTTCGAAAAATTGTCAAAAAGCCTTTTATAGAGTATAAAATTCCTATATTAAATTCATTTATAATATTCTCTGTGTCCTTCGGGGCGTTGTTTCTATAATAAAAAAATATGCCAAAAATAATAAAAAAAGAAGTTTCTAAAAAGAAAGTTCCTTCTAGGGGAAACGGTAAGAAAATAGTTGCAGATAAGAAGAAAATATCTGTTAAAAAGGTAGTTAAAACACAAAAAGATTCCTCAAAAAAATCTTCTATAAAAGTACCAATTAAAAAGGTACTCAAAACGAAGGTTAGTTTATCTAAAAAACCTATTCAGAAAAAGGAAGAGGCTAAGGTAGTTGTTAAAAAGGAAAAGGAATTAAAAGTACCTGCTAAAAAAATTGAAAAAGAGGGAAATAAAGAAAAAAATATACAAAACATTGAGGCTAAAGAAAGCAGGTTAAAAATAAATTCTCAGGAATTGGGTATTAAAAAACTAATTAAAAAGGGTAAAAAACAAGGGTACTTAAATCTTGATGATTTACTAACTTTATTTCCGAACGCAGAGGAGGATATTGAAACCTTGGATTTCCTTTATGAGAAATTGATGGAATCCGGCATAGACGTCTTTGATATTGGTTCTGAAAAAGAGGCTGAAAAAGTCGCAAAACTCGAAGAGATAGATTTATCCAAGATAAAATTAGATAAAACTACTACATCCGATCCTGTAAGAATGTATTTAAAAGAAATTGGTACATATGATCTTTTAACTAAAGATGAGGAGGTAATTCTGGCTCAAAAAATTGAAACTCTGAGACTCCGAGGGTTGATATCCGAATTACAAAAATCATTCTCAAGAAAACCAACAAACAAAGAGCTTGCAAGAGAAATAGAAGCTACTGAAAAAGTTGTTGAAGATATAATATCCAATTTTAAAAAATACACCGATATCGAAGGAGAAAGAGCAAAAGAAATACTTGCAAGAGCTAATTTAAGACTGGTTGTTTCTATAGCAAAAAAATACATGGGAAGAGGTCTCCAATTCTTAGATCTTATTCAAGAAGGTAATATCGGGTTAATGAGGGCTGTTGATAAGTTTGATTGGAGAAGAGGTTTTAAATTTTCCACTTATGCTACTTGGTGGATTAGGCAAGCTATAACAAGAGCAATAGCCGACCAAGCAAAGGTTATTAGAATTCCCGTGCATATGGTTGAGACAATTAATAAGTATAAAAAGATTGAAAGACAGTTGGAACAGAAATATGAAAGAGCCCCGACTCCAGAGGAAGTGGCAAAAGTTATGGGTATCGAACCTGAAAAAGCTCACGAGATCATAAAAATATCTCAAAACACTACATCTTTGGAAACTCCTGTAGGTAAGGAAGAGGACACAAGACTTAAGGAGTTTATTGAAGATGAAGCTACTTTATCCCCTTTTGAAGCAGCTAGCAGAGAGCTTCTAAAAGATCATATCGGGGATGTTTTGCATACATTAAATGCACGTGAAAAAAGAGTCTTGGAGCTTAGATTTGGTTTAAAAGATGGAAGAACAAGAACTCTTGAAGAAGTCGGTAAGGAGTTTGGGGTCACACGAGAAAGAATTAGACAGATAGAAGCCAAGGCTCTAAGGAAATTAAGACATCCTTCGAGAAGCAAGAAGTTAAGAGATTATCTTTGATAATAACCGAGAAAAAATCCTATAAAAGATGTATAATAACCTATAATTATGCAAGGTATTATCTACTTAGACAAAAATAGAAAAATTGTTGGTCGGGACCAGGAAAATTCCGAATCTAATAATTTAAATGAAAGCGAAAAAGAAGAACATTCGTCTGATTCGGGTGTGTATAAAGCTAACGAGTTGTCTAAAGAGGATGAAAATCAGATGGTTTGGAAACCCGGTTTTCTTCAGCCTAAAGAGAAGTTGGAGGAAGAAGCAGATAAACTATCTGAATATAAAAATTTCACTAAACCTCCTGTGCAGACCAAGCCCTCTTTTGTGGAGGAAGTGTCTATTGAAGATAATAAAATTCAGGAAGATATCAACAACATGCCCTCCAATTTTTCAGAGCCTTTTAAAAAATACCTTGTAGATTTTAAACATAGTGTTAAAGAGGAGAATAAAAGATCATCAAATCCTATATATGTAGATGAGATTGCATCAAAGGTAGCGAAAGTTTATGAAACAGTAAGAAGAATAATTGATTGGAAAGAAGAACATCTTATTAGAAGAGCGGCAATTGAAAGAGTCCTTAAAAGAAGATTTGTTTCTAAGGTTTATGGAATAAGCATTATTCCGGATGTAAAACCCGTGGAAGCCGCAGAACCTTTTATTTTGGAATTAATAAGAAGCGGGTATTTCCCTAATGGTAAAATTGATAAAGATAAGATTAGTGATATTCAAAATTGCTTGGAAAAATATCTTTATATATTGAATAACGCTGTAGTGATAAATGATGAGGAAGCTAAAACCAAAAAAGAGCAAAAAGCAGGGGTTAAGAAAAAAATAAATTTCTATAATTGGGTTATTGAAATCGCTGCTTGTGAAATAGAGGAGATCTTGGACGCACCGCTGAGAGAATATGCCTTAATGAATTTAATGACGGATTCTTTGTTGCAGAGGATAAAAATAATTCCTGAAAATGAAATTTCTGAAGAAGATAAATACATTCAAACTTATATATCTGTTCACAGGACTTTGTATAATTTAGACAAGCCGATTACAATTTTTCATCTATTAAAATACAAGTATCCAGAATTTTTCACCTCATCAGAATATTTACCTGAATTCACTTCAAAAATATTTGATGTTTGGAATGAAATTGAGGATTACCTAAATTATAAAAAAGGTTCAGAATTTTTCAGAGTCGCAGAAAAATACGATGCTGCTTATTTACTAATAGGTGACTCGATGAATTCAATGGAAAAGGAGGTAGAAATAATTGAGAAAAAGGTTTCGGACACAGGTGTTTTTATTCAGGCAGTTGAAAATAAATACAACGAAAGATTGGCTACTTTGAAAAAAAGACTATCCAGGCTTGCAATATTTTCTACGCTTTCAATTTTTGTTGCCGGTTTAGCGAGCTTGCTTCTTTTTGAAATTCCAATTGCAAGTTGGGTTAGGGGTTACTTTAGTCCGTGGTCAATAGTAGCTGACCTCGCTATCCCTACTGCATTAATGTTCATCCTTGTCTGGATGATTAAGCCTCCTTCAGGAAATAACCTGGAAACGGTAAAAGAAGAGGTTTTAAAAGTTGTGTATAAAGTAGATGAGTTAGATATTTATGAAGTCAGGCTTAAGAAAAAAATAAAGAAATTTCTTAATTTTATATTTGCAATAATTTACCTAACAGGAGGTATGGTATCTTTGTATGGTATATATTGGGTTTTTAAGATCGCAGATGTTCCTTGGACTTCTCTTTATATAAACACTGGAAACGTAGCTATGGTAGTTTTTTCGGCTATGGTGATTAGACAAAGATCCAGAGAATTAACAATAGTAGAGAAAGAAAATATTATTGAATTTATTTTGGATTTCTTTTCAATACCTCTCGCAAAAATAGGTGGGTGGATATCTGCAAAGTGGAAAGAATATAACATTGTGAGTGTGTTTTTTATTGCCTTAGTTGATTTTCCTTTTTCCAGTTTTGTCGCAATGATAGAGAGTTGGAGAAATTTTATAAAAGAGAAAAGGTCAGAATTAAACTGACCTCAGTTCTATTTACTCAAAAATACATTTCAATTTTCTTAATTTAGTATAGCTATAGATAGATTAAGAACAGAGGCAAATGATACCCACAAGATATAAGGAATCAGGAGGTACGAAGCTTTTTTATCTATTTTCCTAAATAAAATTATTGTATAGAGTATCGCAAACCAAAGTACGACTATCTCGATAAAAGCTAGGGGTGGGTTTTTTAAACCAAAAAATATTATTGACCACAAAGTGTTCAAGAAAAGTTGTAGAAAAAATACTTTGAGTGCTTTAGACCTTGTTTCGTTTTTTCCGGAAAGCCATATAATAGAAACCGCAACTCCCATCATAATAAAAAGGGTTGTCCATACGGGAGCGAAAACCCAACTAGGTGGATTTAAAGGTGATTTATTTATGGTTGTGTACCAGCCCTTTACTGCAGGCGCGGTAAATAAAGATCCAATAATTCCGGCCATTTGGCAAACTAATATAAATCCTATATACGTGAGTATTTTTTTATTTTTCATATCTAAATTGTATAATTTTTGGCTATTTTAAAAGGATGCCATATAATTGACTACATGTCTGCCTATTTAATAAAATTTTTCTTCGGAATAATTATTTTACTTTTATCTACACAGTTATTTGTAAAACTTGCAGTTAAACTTTCTGAAGTTTTTAGGTTATCTCCATTAGTAATAGGTATGTTAGTGGTGTCTTTTGGCACTACATTACCCGAACTTTCGGTTTCGATTACATCTTCAAGCTCGGGAAGTGTTGGTTTGGCCGCAGGAACCATTCTTGGTTCAACGATTGTAAATTTTATATTAGTATTACCCGCGGCAATTTTATTAGGAAAAGATATAAGAATTGGTACTACAAAAACCCAAAAGAATGCAATTGTATTAATTATCGCAACGATTTTGTTTGTTTTATTACAGCAACTTCCTGTCCCACCACTTGTTTCGGGATTAATCTTGTTGTTGGGGTTGTTAGTTTCAAACTTTCTCGAGTATAGGTGGGGAGCGTTAGGAAGACTTCAGGAAGATAAAACCGTGATTGATTTATTTAAAAAAAGAAAAATAACCCCCGATCTGATTTTTGGTTTATTTTTTTCGGTAATTTGCGTTACTTTAGGTGGACTTTTGGTAGTTAGATCCATGGAAGATTTGGCGGTTATATCAGGATATTCCACCACTGTTTTAGGTTTAACGTTAACAGGAATTGCTACTTCCCTGCCTGATATTTTTACCGCTGTGATGAGTCAAAAAAATGATGAGGATAAGTTGACCATAGGGCATATCACTGGCGGTAGTTTATATAATCTTTTATTTATTGGCGGGATTACTAATGTTTTAGGAGCTGATATGAATTTGGGTATGATTGAGACACTTTTTTTATTCGGAACAGTATTTTTATTTCTTTTAATAATAAGATTTTATAAGGATAAAAATATACCTAAGTGGGTAGGTCTGGTGTTACTGTTAATTTTCTTTTTGTACATATACACCACTTCTT
>JAKLGS010000026.1 GCA_022710505.1 Patescibacteria group bacterium | reverse complement strand
ATCAGAAAAGTAACTATAAATTTAGTTAAATAAATCATCATGTGTAAATATTATCATTTCTTAGTAGTTATTTACGAATTCAGCAACGTATTGATTTACCCTATCAAAACTTTCATCAGTGATTTCTTTACTCATTAAACACAAAATCAAGTCTTTGTTCTCACCTCTAATAATTCCACAGTTATGATACATTGCAGTTGAAAACCCTACTTTATGATAGAAAGTTAAATTATCATTTAGATAAGGGTTTAAGGCTTCATCATAAGAAGTGGGGTTTAAGTAACTTAATAATAAGTTAACGCTTTCATCGGAAATCCACTTTTTATAAAAAATACCTTCTATAAGATAGCCACACTTTATTGGATTTGTTAGAAGCTCCTCATCAAAAAGATCTGCTGTTTCATACCCGGAAATCTTTTTAAACTCAGTATTTAGATAATCTTCACCTAAATGTCTTTTTAAAATATTAGGTGCCGCGTTATCTGATTCTCTGAGCATTAATTCAACAACTTTCTGTAATTTAAATTCCGACCCATATCCGAAGGAATGGATGGTTCCATATTGGTTAAAAAAATCTTCATTTCTATATACAACTGTGTCGTCCCATTTTAATTCACCTCTCTCGATGTCTCTTGCAACAATATAAGCTATAGGTATTTTAAATAGAGATAGTGGGTAAAACTCTTCTTCGGTATCTATCTCATAGGTTTTACCATTTAACATATCTTTGATATAAAGGCCATAGATACCTTCTTCTCTCTCGATTTTACTTTTAAGTTCTTGAAATTTTCCTTCGTTGGTTACAGAATTCGTATCTTCTTTAGAAAAATTTAAATTAATATTTAGTTCGTTTAAAAGATTTTTAATTTTTGAATTTTTCCCAAGCTCGTTTTTAAAAACTATTGCTAGAAGTAATATCGAGGAGATAAAAGCTAAAATTATTAGGTTTTGTTTTTTCACACAGGTATTTTATATGATTTTCAAATAATGTTAAAATACAGGAAGTCGGTTTTAGAAAATTTGGGTCCGTAGCTCAGTGGTAGAGCGCCCGGTTTTAAAAAGTATGGGCGATTAGCTCAGTTGGTTAGAGCATTCGGTTTACATCCGAAAGGTCGTAGGTTCGAACCCTACATCGCCCACCAAACTTTTGCTGTGAGTGAAACGAACAGACATCCGGTAGGTCCTTGGTTCGAATCCATGCGGACCCACCAAATTTTCGCACGCGAAAGTATTAAGTGTACATCCGAAAGGTCATAGGTTCGAACCCTATACCACCCCCCCCCAAACTTTAATTTAGATAAAAAAATCCCCCGATCTTGTGATTAATCAGGGGTTTGTTGTTTTGTACCAATCTTTAGGTAAAAGGCAGACTTAATTGTTTAACGATTTCAGGTCTACACTGAAATACATAATCACAATAAGCACAACTAGGAGTGAGATTCTTCCGAAAATTATGATCTGTTATACTTTTAGCCATTCTTTGAAAAACCCTATCTAACAAATCACGATATTCTTTTAAATCACCCTTTATCAGAAATTGGTTATCAGATTCGTACCTTAGCCAATAAATAAGATATCCAACCGGATACGTTCCAAATTGTTGTTTATACAGCATCACGTTCATCGCTGCTTGTATTTTCAACTCATCGGGTAGTATCGTTGAAGGAGCTCTTTTTTCCTTAAAAACGGAGTCCATAGTGCTAGTACTATATTTAACAACTAGATTATGGGAATAACCTTTTATCAACTCCCCTTTTTCAATTATTTCCGGACGCATGGTTTTAATCCATGAGATATCGCTCGGTACAATATGATCCAATTTTCCTGAAAGATAGGTATAAGGTAACCCATCATATTTTATTGGAACAACGTATACAATCTTTTTAATTCTAAGAGGGTCAGGACTATCCAAATTTTGAACCCAATAGTTTTTAATGCAGACTGCTCCAATTTTACTTTGTTCTTTGGCAACTTTTTTAGCGTCAAATGAAAGTGCTTTAGAGCTGACTTTCGTAGCAATATCCCACACTGCATACCAACGTTTTATAGCCGTTTCAATACTGTAATAATAAAACTTTCTATTGCCAGGATGTTTTTGATATAAGTTTCTGATAAATTTACTCACCTCCACACCTCTTAAGAGATAATAATTATCATTTTGTCTGGGTTTTATCCCACTGTAGTTCAAGAATTCGAACAGTTTGGGACATCTTGCGTAAGCCAATACTGAGGACACGCTCACTTCTGATTTGGTCTTTCCCATCTCTCACCTCTTATTTGTTTTTAACGTGCTTTATATGCTTTATATACGTTTTATATTGTAAAATCAAATTAAAATAGAGTAGTTACGTATATTTTTATTAGAAATGTGCTGGTATAATATTGTTTGGTATGTCGTTGGGGGATCGTCTAATGGGAAGAACCTCTCGCTTCGCTCGAGAACCTTGCGATTAGACACTTTATTTTTAGTTACTTTATTAGATATTATTTGAAAATTTAGTTATATTTGCTTTATCTATTATTGGGGGATCGTCTAATGGTAGGACGCCGGACTTTGAATCCGTTAATTGGGGTTCGACTCCCTGTCCCCCAGCCACGAAAACAGCCACAAGGCCTTTAGGTTTTGTGGTTGTTTTTGTTGGGACAGGGAGGAGAAAGTCGGACTGAGCGCAGCGAAGGAGACGTGCCGAATAGCCAAAGAGCTCTTGCGAACGAAGTGAGTTAGAGATATTTGGACTAGTGGGCGACTCCCTGTCCCCCAGCCAGGTTTTTTTTCTTCATTGCTACATTTTAACAATAAAATTAATGTTACGGATTCTATTTTTAGGATTAATATTCTAAAAAATTACGTTAGCACTTACAGTGTTATAATAGTAAAATATGTCTAAAGGTGGAATTATAGATAATAATAAAGAAATTCTAGATGTTATAAACGAGAATGACGAGGTAATAGATCAATTAACTAAAAAAGAAATTCATGATGGAAAAAACATTCTTCATAGAGAAATTGCGGTTTTAGTACACGATGCAAACGGTAACTTGCTCCTACAACAGCGTAGTTTTAAAAAGAAATATTTCCCAGGAAAATGGACTGTGACTGCTGTAGGACACGTTTTGGCCGGACAAAATCCCGAGGAGGCTGCTCACACGGAACTTAAAGAGGAATTAGGTTTTGACACGTCATTAAATTTTGTTGAAAAAAGAAAGTATGTTTCCGGTGACCACACCTCCTTAGGATATTTGTTTATAGGTAAATTTCCAATAGGACAAATGATAGTCCCAGATCCAGATGAGGTAGAAAAAGCTGAGTTTTTTAGTTTGGACAGTATTAATAAAATGATGAATGATAACTCTATTGATTCTCATTCAATTGAAACAATTAACAAATATCAACAAGGATATTATAAATAGCAAATTAAAATCATTTTTAATGTAGTACTCAAAACCGCTCTAACTTTAAACATCATAAATAATAACCAGAGATTTAGTATTTTGGTTGTTTCTCCTTATTTTACAAATACATAATCCTATAATATAATCTGAAAAATCAAAGAAAAGGAGTAGAAAATGGGACCGAAAGATTTGGGTAGTAAACCAGATTGGGACGAATTGTTGGAAATAGGGATTAGAGAAAGAGAGCAGGGGAGTGTAAAGAAAGGAATTAAGCTTTTACGTGAAGCACTAACCTTGTGCCCTTATCATGAGAAAAGGATGGATATTCGAAATCATCTCGGACTCGCATACTTTCACGGTGGTGATTACGAGAACGCAGTGAGCGAATGGAATGAAGTCATAACCATCTCGAATGTACAAAGCGATCCGGACTTAAAAGCACGCGCTTCTGCGTTGAGAAACTTATCAAGAAAAGAACTGTGCAATAGCGAAAATGATTTTGAAGAAGCTTATATCAAAGCTAACCAAGCACGAGAGTTGGCGATTAAGCTCGGTCGTAACGATTTGCCTTGGTTCACACACGGACTAATTTCAATCTACTACGATTATAGTAAAAAGTACGGAAGGGTAGATAAAGAGTTTTTAAAGTTTTTAGTCGATTGTGAAAAAATTGAACTTCCGAAGGCTTGGAAAAAAGCTTCAAAACTCGAACGAGGGGCTTGGTTTACAGGCTTGCTGTGGGACTATGCCTTATTATATAAAAAGGTATCAAGACCAATATTAATTAGTGCGATATCTATCTCACGTATACTTAAAATGAAAAGAAGGGAGGAGCAACTTTCCAAACGACTGGATGAAATGACATATTAAATTCTCGTTTTTTTAAAGCCCCTAGTGATTAATCGCGAGGGGCTTTTCTTTTATATATTATTAATTTTATTACTTATATAAGATCCACAGTTAGATAAATATTAATTATATAAAAAAATAAATTCTAATCTTGATAGCTTGTAAAATATCGCTTAAAGTTTATTATTTTTTTAGTGATAAAAAGTATTAAAAAAGAATAGAAAGATCGTTTAACCAGCAACAGATTGCTGGTTTTTTATTTATTTGATTAAGAATGGGGGTGAGAAGAATGAAAAAAGTGAAAAAAATATTAAGTTTATTAGGCGTATTTGCAATTCTAACTTCTGTATTCCCTTTTTACGTACTTGCTGAAACACCGCAAACAGATAAATATCCTTTATTTGCAGGTAAAGACAAGGAAATCGGGTATGTTGAAATTATAGGTAAAGATATAAAATACGTTGTTACCGTAGATGGTTGGTGTTTAATGGAAACTCATCTGGATATCGAGAATGCAATTGGTGACATTCCTCAAACTAAAAAATTGAAAGGTGAGGATTACGGTAATCCTATTCCCGGACAATTCGAATACGGTGGAAAACACGATTGTGAGAGAGAAGTAGCATATGAAAATGTCTTTGAGAGCGTAGGTAATTATTACATTGCGGCCCATGCAGCAGTTAATAAATACCAGGAAGTATGCGTAGACACAAGTCAGACAATATTAAGCGATGAAAACACACTTGCAAATGGGCAAGCATCCATACAAACTTGGGTACACCCGGCTTGGATATCAATTCCAGACGCAAAATGGATTTGGAGTAGTGAATTTGTCGCGAATCCACGTGCTGGAGAAACCGTAAACCTCTTAAGAGAATTTAATATTGTAGGTACTGTAGAATCTGCAAAGTTAGAAATCTCAAGTGATAACAGCTTTGATGTAGAAATTAACGATAAATTCGTAGGACAGAGTTTAATTGAAAAAAACTACAACACAGTATTTGATTTTGATGTAAAAGATTTTGTTAAAGAAGGCGTAAACCAGCTTGATATTGAGGTCAATAATTTTCCATGGAACACAGATGATCCAAAGGTTAATCCTGCAGGTCTCGTATATAAACTTGCTATAGATTCTCAATCTTGTACACAAGAGTTAGTGCAATCAGATTCCGCTTGGGCGGCCACTCGTATTAGTGAAGAAAGATTTGTTTCAAAAGGCAGCTGGGCAACCTATGTTCCACACACAATCAAAGGACGCAAATTGATAGAAACTGTTAAAGTTACTCCTTCGGGTACCTTAAAGGATGTTCCTACTCCAACCTACAGTGAGTCTATTCTTTCTAAAGAAGCAACTTATCTTCTAGAAGCAATAGGAACTTACCGATTTGCTAATTGGGGTAGCTATGGTATAGCTGATGCAGCATGGAACTATCGCAATCCGGCCAATGCTCCTGGTGGACTAGCAGGATGGTATCAACAAACATCTAAAAGACTACAGATTTGGATTAATAACACAGCCGTTTCTTGGCAACCTACTTTATTCAATCCTGAGCATATTTACACACTAGAAATATCTGGTACTGATAACAAAATAGAGTTTACTATTATGGATGATGTGTATGTTGATAATTCAGGGTACATAACTGTGAATATTTATAGGGTATTTTAAAAAAGTGCCATAAAAACGTCATTGTTGCAAATAGCGGGTTTAACACCCGCTTTTTGTATGGATATCTCCTGTGTTAAAATCAACCTATGCTTAAAAATAAATCCAAACCTTTTCTAGGTTTTTTACAAGCTAGTGGTTTAGTTACTTATATCCTTCTAGTTTCTGTTTTTTTAAACAATATAGAAAAGATTTTTCACAAAGACACTGGGGAATATATGGCTCCTATATTAATGCTACTGCTTTTCATCATTTCGGCAGTGATTTCTTCTTCGTTAGTGCTAGGTAGAGCAGGGGTATTGTTCTGGGAAAATAAATTTTCAGAAGCCTTTACTCTTCTTGCTTGGACAATGGGCTGGGGAGTCTTTTACTTTCTTTTACTCTTAACAATACTTTATTTTAATTGAGTTTGGGATTTATTAAACCAATAGTTTCCTGCTTCTAAAATTGTATTGAATGTACCTGCATCTCTCCAGTAACCAGTTAGCTCTGAGAATTCTAACTCTCCAATATCGATATACTTGTTGTTTAAATCACTTATTTCAAGCTCACCCCTATCTGATGGTTTTAATTCCCTAATAAAGTCAAAACACTTTTTATCGTAAATATAAAGACCTGTTACTGCATAATCCGACTTAGGAGATTTAGGTTTTTCTTCAATTCTCACAATTTTATCGTTTTCAAACACAGGAACACCAAATCTTTCGGGATCAGGAACCTTTTTTAAAAAAATCTTAGCTCCAGATTTAAAATCCTGAACATCTTTACTAATGTCGGCATCGGTAGTGTTATCTCCTAAAATTACACAAACTGAATCGCCTGCCGCAAATTTTTCTGCCAATATTAGAGCTGCGCTAATCCCACCTTCTCCTTCTTGATAAGAATAAACCATTTTATCTACACCTAGTCCCTCACCATTTTTTAAAACTCTTAGGAAATCACCTGCATGAGGACCACCAGTTACAACCATAATCTCTTTTATTCCAGCATTTACTAGTGTCTGAATTGGATAAAAAACCATAGGTTTGTTGTATATGGGTAATAAATGCTTGTTTGTAGCGTAAGTTAATGGATAAAGTCTTGAGCCAAGACCACCTGCTAATATGACACCTTTCATATAGGAAATTATACCTTATTGAAGACCTTCTTTCATTTTTATATTTAGTTCTAATTCTTTATCTTCATTCCATCTATAAATTTTAACTTTAACTTTATCTCCAACTTTTGTTTTGTTAACCAACTCGCTTAGACTTTTTTCCGATAATTTAACACCATCGAAAGATATTATGATATCACCTTGTTTAATTCCACCTTCATCTGCGCTTGAATCTTTAACGACCTCGGTTACATAAGCTCCAACTGGGACTTCATTTTTTAAGGCTGCTTGTTCAGAAATCATGCTGTATTTAACTCCCAACAAAGCTCTTTCGAATTTTCCTGTATTTTCAAAATTGTCTAAAGATTTTTTTAGAACATTAACAGGAATTGAAAAGGCAATATTTTCTGCATTACTGGAAACTGCAACATTTATACCAATTACTTCACCACATCTGTTAATAAGTGGACCGCCAGAATTTCCTGGGTTTATCGCTGCATCTGTCTGAATAACGTTTTCAATTGATTCTACAAAGCCTCCCAACCCATCACTAGCGGTTATACCTCTACCTAAACCAGATATAACGCCTGTAGTTACAGTGTGTCTAAATTCTCCTAAGGCCGTACCAATAGCCACAACATCCTCACCAACTCTAATTTTATCTGAATCTCCTAAATTTATTGAGTCAGATTTTAAACCCTCTACCTGTAAAATGGCTAAATCATTAGCAGGGTCTCTATATATTTTTGAAACTACATATTCATTATCATCTTTATCAACAATTTTATATTCTGCTTTTGTATCTGAAACAACGTGTCTATTAGTAATAACAAATTTTTCATCTCCAACCACAAACCCGGTCCCTATGTCTTGTTGTACTTCCTCATAGTCTTCAGGACTGAAACCCGGAGATAAATTAAAAAAACCAAAAAGATCAAGACCACTCCTAACGTTAGATTTTAAATTTAACCTTTTAACTGCCACTGTAACAACAGAATCAGATAACTCTTCAGTAATATTTGCGGTACTTTCATTACATGAAGATAAATCATACCTTCTTTGTTTTTCTGATATTTTCTCTTCATTCTCTTCAATTTTGTTAGAAAAGAGAAATTTATTAAATAGTCCTGAATTACCACTCTTACCCAAGTACACACCGCCTACAAAGACGGAAATAAGAATAAATAAACCTAGAATCCATAAAAATAAAATATTTTTAATCTTTTTAGCAATATTAATCATTTTATCTCCTTTTGTAGGCGGCTTTGCACCAAATTAAATTACTGAATTTCAATCTTTTTAGACTTAACTTCATCCGATTTAGGTAGTGTTAAAGTTAGGACACCGTCTTCGTATTTAGCCACGGCTTTATCACTATCAAATCTTGTAGGCAAATTGAATGTTTGTTCAAAAGAGTTATCAATACTCTTAAAGTAATAGTTTTTCTTATCCGTAATTTTCTCTTCCTCTTTTTTTGAGTTTCCTTTAATGGTAATAGCCTCAGGAGTTGTTGTAATTTCGATATTGCCTTTATTTACCCCTGGCATTGCCATTTTAATAAAGAAATTATCTCCTTCTTCCCAAACATCTGCATAAAGATTCTTAGATGGAAAAGCCTTATCGAAAACCTCATCCATCCAAGAATTTGATGAAATAAAATCATCTAACATAGATCTAAACGGAACGTAAGGTGCTAACCCATTACTATTATTTCTTTTTACTATTTTCATATAGTCCTCCTTTTTTAATTTTATAATTTTGAATAAACAGCCTATTTTTTAACGCAAAGTAGGTGTCAATTAAGTAAGGATGGGTGATGTGCCGACGTTGTTTTTTAATGTAAATAAGAATAGTAGGGCACCAACACCATCTCACTTACAAAAAATAATTTAATACAGGTGAAAAAATTTGTCAAGACCTCGAAAACACTGGCATTTTCTTAACCAAACATCAATATTTCAGGTTTAAATAACAATATTATTCCTATCGCTACCATTAATATTCCACCAATAAGCCTAGACCATTTTACATATTTTGTAGTAATTCCAGTCATTTGAAGAGTTATCATGGCGATAAAAAATACCACAAGATCGTCTAACATAAAAAACAAGATGTATAAAATGATGTATAGATAGTATTGAACTTTTCCCAGATTATTCAAAACTAATACTTGAGTGAAAACTGCAGGAAGTCCTGCCGAACAAACTAGTTCGACTAGGTTA
>JAKLGS010000025.1 GCA_022710505.1 Patescibacteria group bacterium | reverse complement strand
TTGGTTTGAAAAGAGCATTTTTAGTGGTAAAATACAACTAAGGTATCCTTAAATTAGCTATCATTATAGTAATACTATTATAATATATAGTCAAGGAAAAATGTTAGCAAAAAGAGTAAAAGAGTGTCGAAATAAAAAAGGCTGGACTCAGCAAAAGTTGGCTGAAAAATCTGGCCTTTCTTTTAATACAATTACCAAGATTGAACAGGGGATTGGTGATTCGCCGACTCTTAAGACATTGATTAAGTTAGCGGATGCTTTGGGAGTCGGGCTTGATGAATTAGCGGGAAGAAAGTAATTGACAGGGGTAATCTTCTATGTTTATAATAAAACAACAATTAGGTTACGGGGTGGCACGTTTGAAGGGGGAATCTGCCACGTTAAAATAAATCAAACCTTCGCTAGAAATGGCGAAGGTTTTTTATTTAAAAAAATACAAGCATTCTAAAGAAAATATGGCTTTGAAAGGGTTCTAAATTGCGAGATATTATCAGTAAATTAGTAGAAACTTATAACGCTAACAGAGATCATTATTTATCTTCGGAATACAACGAAGCGCAGCTACGGATTGATTTTTTGAATCCATTCTTTGAAGCGTTAGGATGGGATATAAGAAATAGCAGTGGTAAATCGACAAATGAGAGAGAGGTGTTGCTTGAAGAGGGATTGAGAGCGAATGTTTCTTCAAATGTGAAAAAACCAGATTATACGTTTAGATTATTCTCAGAAAGAAAGTTTTTTGTTGAAGCAAAGAAGCCCAGTATAAAAGTTGAAACTGATCCAATAAACGCAAAACAAATAAGGAGGTATGGGTTTACAGCAAAACTAAAGATTTCAATTCTTTCTAATTTTGAATATTTAGCTATTTATGATTGTTCGCAAAAGATTGAAGAAAGTGATGTGGCTTCACAAGCGAGAGTAAAACTTTATCATTATTCGGAATATATCAGTGCTTTTGATGAAATAAAGAATCTTTTGGGCAAAGAAAGTGTTTATACCGGGTCTTTTGATAAGCTTTGGGAACAGATTGAAGATAAGTTAAAATTATTTAGCGTAGATAATTTATTTCTAAATCAAATTAATAATTGGCGATTGATTCTTGGAAAGGAAATGGTCCAACATGATGCAACGATCAATGCCATTGCCCTGAATGATATTGTTCAGAGATATCTTAACAGCATTATATTTCTGAGGGTGTGTGAGGATAGAAATTTAGAGGTTTACCAAAGCCTCCTATCATTTGCGAATAATGAAGATTTCAATGCCCTTATTAAGAAATTTATTGAAGCCGATAAGAAATATAACGCTGGCCTATTTAACCATCCTCTTGCTGGAAAGATAATCAAAAATAGTAGTTCGGCTTTTTGGAAAATTATTAAACAACTATATTTCCCGGAAAGCACCTATTCATTCTCTGTTTTTGCTTCCGACATTCTTGGAAATATATATGAAATATTTTTAGGTGAACAGCTATCTGTTAAGAATGGGCAGGTTGCCTTAGAGAAAAAGCCAGAACACTTTGAGCGGGACATTGTTACTACTCCGACTTTTGTAATTCGCGATATACTGAAAAAGACCGTTTCTAAATACTGTGAAAATAAAACTGATGAACAAATTTTAAATTCTTCATTTGCCGATATCGCTTGTGGGTCAGGCTCCTTTTTATTAGAAACTTATCAGTTGCTGAACGATATATTAATTGACTATTATTTGGTCAACTCGCCTATGAAATTGGAGCAAATCGCTATAAATAGTTATAAGCTAAGATTTGAAACTAAGAGACTGATTCTTGAGAATTGTCTTTTTGGAGTTGATAAGGATTTTAATGCTGTAGAAGCTTGCAAGTTTGGTCTTTTGTTAAAGCTTCTTGAGGATGAAGATAATTCATCTATCCCTCTCCCGGCATTGCCAGATCTTTCAAATAATATACATTTTGGTAATAGCTTAGTAACCAGGTCAGACATAGAAGCAGGATTCCAAAGTGAGATTAACCCGTATGATTTTAGAGGGGTAAAATTTGACGTCATAATTGGGAACCCCCCATATATGACTACGGAACATATGGGAAAATTAACCCCTTTGGAATTACCAGTCTATAAGAGAAGATACGCAACCGCTTTTAAGCAGTTTGATAAGTATTTCTTATTTATTGAGAGAGGACTCTCCTTGCTGAAAGAACAAGGGTATTTGGGGTATATTGTACCTAACAAGTTTACGAAAATCGGTGCAGGGGAAAAACTAAGGCGATTGCTTAAAGACAACAGGAGTATTCAACAAATTATTTCTTTTGGGGCAAATCAAATTTTTCAAGATAAAACAACTTACACGTGTTTATTAATTTTACGAAATGTTGCGCAAAATAACTTGATATATACCGAAATAAAAAATATATCTGATTGGAAGATCAGAAATGTAAAGGAAGAGGATTATGATACGATTAAATTTGACCAACTTGAAGATGAGGGTTGGGTACTTGTTCCTGGGTATCTAAAATCTACTTATGTAAGAATTAATAATCAAAGCAGCATGCTTGGTGATCTTATTGGGGTGGAGAATATTTATAACGGAATCCAAACGAGTGCAAATGATATCTATGTCCACAGTCCTTTTAACGAAGATAGAAGATTCTTTTATTTTTCAAAGGATGGTAAAGAGTGGAAGATCGAAAAGACGTTAACTCGTCCGTATTTTAAAACCGCTAGCGGAATGGATAGTTTAAATACATATCGGCCATTTAAACCCAACGCATTCGTTATTTACCCATATTTAAAGACTACGGCCGGCATTAAATTTGTTGATTTAAAAGAATTAGAAAAGCACTATCGTAATGCCTATGCTTATTTAATGGCATATAAAAATGTATTAGCTGACCCACATAGAGATATACAGCCAGAGCCTGCAACTGAGTATGAATGGTATAGGTATGGAAGGCATCAAAGTTTAGAGAATTGTGATGTTCCTGCAAAGATTATTGTTGGCGTGCTTTCTCAGGGTAATAAATATGCGATAGACTATCACGGTACTTTAATTTCTTCGGGGGGAACGGCGGGATATTGTATGATTACATTGCCGGATAGTTGTCAATACTCCATTTATTATATTCAGGCTCTTCTAAATTCAAAATATTTGGAATGGTATTCTGCCTTAATGGGAGAAGTATTCAGAGGTGGTTATATTGCAAGAGGAACTAAAGTTTTAAAGCGGCTCCCCATTAGAGTTATTAATTTTGGAAATAAAACTGAGCGATCTCTCCATAATAAAATTGCTAAGATGCAAGAAGACTTAATCCAAATTCAGAGGCAGATAGACGATAGTTCCGGAAATAATAGAATTTTAATTCCCTTGCAAAGACAATTCGAGGCGTTAAAGGACGATTTGGATGAGGCATTAAAACTATTATATAATTTGGGAGCCAATGATAATTTGATACCTTTAATTTCTGAAAACTATGAAGCTAATTAAAGATACCTCAAAAGAAAAATTAAGAGGGGCATATTATACTCCCGAGGCAATAGTCTCGTTTATTCTAAAATGGGCTTTTAATGGTAATAAGGAAGTTGATATTTTAGAACCAAGTTGTGGTGATGGAGTTTTTTTAGAAGGGATAAAAAAAGGACAGTATAAGTATAAGACTATAACAGCTATTGAGATTAACAAAAAAGAAGCAAGGAAAGCGAGCAAACTCGATTTAGATAAAATTGAGGTCATTAACGATGATTTCCACACATTTTGCATAGAAACAAAAAAACAGTTTGATCTTATTGTTGGTAATCCTCCATATATTAGGTTTCAATTTTTTAATAAAGTGCAAAGACAAAAAGCAGGCGAGATTTTTATTAAGGCAAAGTTAAAATATTCAAAATTAACTAATGCTTGGGTGTCTTTTATAGTTGGATCAAGTTTGCTTCTAAAAAATTATGGGAAAATTGGATTTGTTATTCCTGCTGAGATTCTGCAAGTTTCCTATGCCCAAACTTTAAGAGAATTTCTGTCTAAATTTTATAATAAAATTTGTATCGTTTCATTTAAAAAATTAGTTTTTCCAGATATTCAACAGGAAGTCGTTTTATTATTATGTGAAAAGAATAATACTCAGACACATCTCATTGATCATATAGAGGTGCAAGATGCGTATGCATTGGAGAAATTAGATATAATTACGATAAAGAGTCCGCATAAAAACATTGATTTTAAGTCTAACAAATGGACGTTTTATTTCTTAGATCAAAAAGAGATAGACTTTCTTGAATCTATACAAAAGGAAGCTTTGGTGCCTAAGCTTGGTAAGTATGCAAAAGTGGAAGTGGGGATAACTACGGGTTCCAATTCTTTTTTCACTGTTCCCTTGTCCACTATTCGTCGATATAATTTAGATAAATTTGCGAGGCCATTAGTTGGACGTAGTGTTCAAGTACCCAGCGTAGTTTTTACTAAAGATGATTGGAATCATAATAGGAAAAATGAAGCTAGGACGCATTTATTAGTATTCCCAAGAATTTCTGAATTAAATGGTGATATCGGAGTAAGGGAATATTTAAAGCTCGGTGAAATAGAGAAAATTCACAAAGGATATAAATGTGGGATTAGAGATGAATGGCAAATAGTTCCTTCTCTCCGAATTTCAGACGCTTTATTTATCCGGCGAAACAATTTATATCCTAAGCTTATCATCAATAAGGCAGGGGCATATACAACTGATACTATGCATAGAATTTCAATAAATTCGAATGTAAATATTAAGTCATTTACAGCGAGTTATTATAATTCTTTGTCTTTAGCTTTCTCAGAAATATGCGGGAGAAGCCATGGCGGGGGAGTTCTAGAACTTATGCCCAATGAAGTTGAGGAAATTATTTTACCATATAACTCGACGAACTGTTGTTTGCTGGATCAAATCGATGAAATGATTAGAAAAGAAATATCAATTACAGAAATTCTAAGAATTACGGACAAGGAGATTTTGAAGTCAAATTACGGATTTTCATACTCAGAAATACAGTTAATGAAAAATATTTGGAAGAAACTCTTACATAGACGACTTAGCCGAGGTAAATCCAATGTATTGTCATAAAATCGAAGTAAACAATTTTCGTTTACTCGAGAAAGTTGATGTATTTTTAGAAGAACGGACTACTGTTATAGTTGGACGTAATAACAGCGGAAAAACCTCTCTAACCGAATTATTTCGAAGATTATTGTCAGAATCCACGCCTAAATTTCGCTTAGAGGATTTTTCTTTATCAACGCATGAACAGTTTTGGAAAGCATTTGTTTTCAAAACCGAAGGTTGCGAAGAGGAGAAAGTCAGAGCCGCTCTTCCGACAATCGAAGTTAAATTAACTATTAGCTATGATAAAAAAGATTCAGTCCTTGGCCCGCTTAGTGATTTTATAATTGATTTGAATCCGGATTGTACGGAAACTTTAGTCGTTATGCGTTATCAACTAAAAGACGGAGAGATTGATTCTTTCTTCCAAGATATGCAAGATTCTAGGGGTCTATCAAAGGCGGACTTTTTTCGTATAATCAAAGAACGGCTTTCAGCGCATTATTCAACGCAGCTTTTAGCCGAAGACCCTACCGATCCGACAAACCAAAAATCTATGGATTGGCCAAACCTTCGGGCATTAATGCAGAGCGGATTCATTAATGCCCAGCGCGGCTTAGATGATATAACAGATAAAGATAGGGATGTACTTGGTAAGGTGCTCGAAACCTTGCTAGAAACCGCAATGTCTGATTCTGCAAGTTCCACAGATCGCGATGTTGCTAAAAGATTAGAGGATTCGGTTAAAGGCATACAAAAAGGCATTGATGATGGTTTTAATAAACAATTAGAGGATCTACTACCAGCGTTTGAGTTATTTGGGTACCCCGGCCTAAGCGACCCCCATTTGCTTACAGAGACGACGCTAGATGTTCAACGTCTTTTAACAAATCATACTAAAGTTCATTATGCCGGAGTCAATGGAATTAATCTCCCGGAGGCATATAATGGGTTAGGCGTGCGCAATCTTATTTTTATTTTACTTAAATTATTGGAATTCTTCAAATCTTTCGTGGCAATGCCAGCCGCATCAGGCATACATCTTGTGTTTATTGAGGAGCCAGAAGTGCATTTGCACCCGCAAATGCAAGAGGTTTTTATCAGCAAGCTAAATGATATTGCCGATATCTTCGCTAAAAAGTTTAATAATGGAATCCCATGGCCGGTTCAATTTGTTGTAACAACGCACTCGTCGCATGTTGCGAACAGGGCCTCTTTTGAATCTATGCGTTATTTTCTCGCTACCTCTGATGAGCATGCTGCTAATTTCCGATCTACGCAGATAAAAGATTTACGCAAAGGTCTTGGCGGTACCCCAAAAGAAGATCAAGAATTTTTGCACAAGTATATGACCTTGACTCGGTGTGATTTATTGTTTGCCGACAAAGCCATTTTAATCGAGGGGACCACTGAACGCCTATTGCTACCTAAAATGATCGAAAAGATAGACAAAGACCAATCCGGAGGTCTTAAATTATCAAGTCAATATATTTCGGTTGTAGAAGTTGGGGGCGCTTATGCTCATCGTTTTTTTAATCTCCTAGAGTTTCTTGAATTACGCACCCTTCTTATTACCGATTTGGATTCCACAAAAAGTAATGCTGATAATAAATATATTAAGTGTTTGGTATCCGAAGGTACCCACACTAGCAATGGGTGCATTAAGGAATGGTTTAAAAATTCAGATATAGCTCCCGCAGAACTCATCAAGAAATCCGGAGAAGAAAGAACTTCCAATATCCGACGTATAGCTTATCAAGTACCGGAGAAAAAAGACGCAGCTTGCGGGCGGAGTTTTGAAGATGCATTTATCTTGGCGAACCCGAGTTTATTTATATTGTCAGGAACTACAGAAAAAGAAAGAGAAGCAGAAGCATGGAATAATGGTGAAAGCAGTACAAAAAAATCTGATTTTGCATTGGAACATGCGATCTACAAAACTGAATGGGTTGTGCCACACTACATTGCTGAAGGACTTAGATGGTTGAGGGAAGGGTTACGGTCTCCTTCTGTCGCGCCTGCGGTGCCATCTCCTGCTTGTAACGTCGCAGCAAAGGTCGTAAGTTCTTCTCAACAGGAAGAGCAGCATGCCTGACAGCGTATTAAACCCAGCTGAACAAGCCGCCGAAAAAGCTCTTAAGCAAATGTTTGCTTGTATTGATGCGGGAAAAAGTTTTCGGCTTGAAGCAGGCGCAGGAGCAGGTAAAACATACTCACTTATACAAGCTCTTGTCTATTTGATTGAAAAAAGAGGATCAGACCTGTTACGAAAACATCAGCGCGTAGCGTGTATTAGCTATACTAATGTTGCAAGTGATGAAATCGCATCTAGAATTGACCGTCATCCAGCCATTCATTCCTCAACTATTCATTCATTTTGCTGGGCAATAATTAAAGATTTTCAAAGTCATTTAAGAAAAGAGATACCAAATATCGAAAGTTGGTCTGAAAGGCTAAAGGAATTCGGAAAGGAAATCGCGAAACAAAAAATCGACTATGATGAGTTTGGCTATCGCTCAATAGACGAATTCCACGTATCATTGGGGCACAATGACGTTTTAGTTTTGTTTGTAAAACTTATGGAGTTTAGTAAATTTCGCACATTGCTTGTTACGCGGTTCCCAATTATTTTTATTGATGAATACCAAGATACAGATAAATTAATTGTCCCAGCTTTAAAAACATACTTTCTCGATACTGGTATTGGCCCGCTTATTGGATTTTTTGGCGATCATTGGCAGAAAATTTATGGAACAGGGTGTGGTAAAATTGAACATTCGGCTCTCGATATCATTGGTAAGGAATCTAATTTCCGGTCGGCACCAGTAATAGTTAAAATGCTAAATCGCATGCGGCCAGAACTTCCCCAGCATTTCAAGGACCAAAATGCCGAAGGCACTGTAGCTGTTTATCACACCAATGACTGGATAGGAACACGGCTTACTGGACAACACTGGGCTGACGATTTACCCGCAGAAGTTGCTGGTACTTACTTTACTGCTCTTAAAGTACGTTTGGAATCAGAGGGATGGGATTTTTTACCGGAAAATACTAAGATTCTTATGTTAACTCACAAGGTCTTAGCTACAGAGCAAGGGTACAAAAATCTTGCCGATGTATTTCCGTACAACGAATCATTTATCAAAAAAGAAGATTCTCACATCGCTTTTTTTGTTGACACTCTAGAGCCTGTTTGCATTGCGTACTCAAATAAACGCTTCGGTGAGATGTTCGCGGCTCTAGGCGGCCATACCCCTGCTATCCACTCGTATTCTGATAAGGAGAGCTGGGTAAAAGATATGGACAAACTATTAGAACTTCGTTCTACAGATACTATTGGTGCGGTACTTGATTACCTAAAACATACAAACCGGCCTCGTTTAACGGAGTCCGTTCAGCGTAGGGGGCAAGAACTTGAACAGTTGTGGCAAACCCCAAATGATGAAGAGCCCTCTTCTATTACAAGGTTGCGCGAACTAAGAAAAGTCCCATATAAAGAAGTAATCTCCCTATCCAATTTTATTAACGGATATACACCTTTTGAAACTAAACATGGTGTCAAAGGCGCTGAGTTTGAAAACGTGCTAGTGGTTGTAGGAAGAGGGTGGAATCAATATAACTTTAATCAATTACTCGAATGGGCTGGGGATTTACGAAGTATACCCGCGAATAAAATGGAAACTTTTGAAAGAAACCGAAATCTGTTTTATGTTACTTGTTCTCGTCCCAAAAAGCGCCTTGCCCTGCTGTTTACCCAAAAGTTAACCAGCAAAGCTTTGAATACCCTTATTAGTTGGTTTGGGAACGAAGCTATTCATTCTTTGTTGGCTTGAGAGAGGTCGGCAGTTTTTTTAAACTAGGTGACGCTTATAATTTCTGGGACAAAATACCTAATGCCTTACAGTTCTTTTGGTTTCCTTTGTCAATTATTTGTGGTAAAATTGGGTTAATTCTGCATAGATTATTCAGCAGTAATAAAAGATTCATTTGCTCTGAATTGATAGCAGCGGGGTTTTACAAGGAAGGCGATTATCTTTTTGGCAAGCCGCAGCGAGATGTTCTTCCCGCCGACTTTGATAATCCCGAATTATTTGAAGAAGTAAAGGACATCTGGAGCAAGCCATGAAAATAGGAGTTATTATTTCGAGTAATGACGCAGAGACCTCTTGGAATGCATTTCGCTATGCTAATTTCTGCCTTGGTCAAAAGGATGAAGTTAAAGTATTTCTAACTGGCAAGGGTGTTGAATACCAAAATATAAGTACGGATAAATTCAACACTATTGAACAAGCCGAAAAATTCATTCAATCTGGGGGTAGAATCCTTGCTTGTGGTACTTGTATTAAGTCCCGCAACCAGGAAGGCTCCGAGATGTGTCCTATCAATACAATGAAGGACATGTACGAAATCATCAAGGAAAGCGATAAGGTAGTTACTTTTTAGCTTTGATCTTTTAAAT
>JAKLGS010000024.1 GCA_022710505.1 Patescibacteria group bacterium | reverse complement strand
CAAAAGCAAAATACTCTCGTTCAATTTCAGGGTATCTTACTCTAGTGAAACCTAAAGGTACAAATACCTTCACAATCTCATCAATAGCTTGTGTAATTATATTTAAATGACCCGTTTTTAACTTTTTCCCGGGCAAAGATTTGTATAAATCCTCATATTGCGAGGTTCCGGACTGTTCTTTCAACTTATTTTCATATGAATTTATATGCTCCTCAATCTCTTTTTTAAGGATATTTATCTGTATGCCGTATTCTTTTCTTTGCTCAACAGGTATTTTACTTATAGCAGCAAGCATCTTACCCAAATAACCTTTTTTTCCTAAAAATTCTGACTTTATTGAAGCTAAATCTTCAGGTTTTGAAGATACTTCAAGTTTTTCAACCAAATATTTTTTTATTTTTTCCAAATCTGTGGGGTTATCCATAAGATATTACTAATATATCAATTATAAACCTAAGTTCCAATAATAAAAAAAGCCAAAAGTATCAACTAATCAACAGCGTAACCTTTGACATCAAGAGTAATCTCAGTACTTCCCTTATTGTCATCTTCATCTGTAGCTGTAACTTTAAATTTATGTTTTCCTATTTGACCGGAAGATAAGTTAAAAGTGTAACCATAAGGAGAATTTTTATCTTCAGACACTTTTTCTCCATCCAAATAGAAAGTCACTTTTTCAATATCCTCATAACAGGAAATCTCAACATTTAATCTAAAGTTAAGAAATACAGAATCACCATCTTTTAAACCCGTTATTTCAGCATAGACATCATTTTTATTAGACACCTCGTCACCATCAAACTCTAGTTTTGAAACCATTTGAGGAGGGAAATATCTTTCTTCATCTTTATATGCATCTTTAATCCAGTTATCTATAGAAGCCTGCCATTCTGGAAACTCGGCCTTAATTTTTATAAAATCTTTTTCTTCAGACTCATCAGCATCGATACAAGCTTGATTTGCTATACGCCCGTCAATTTTGCACACCCTAATTCTCTCGTACCAATCACTAACTGCTGATGGCTTAGTATTTTCTGCAAACCACTCAGTTCTTTTTTCAAATTCCTTGTATGGAAGACCGCCTGTTAGTTTATCTACCTCCATCTTTTCAACTTTAGAAGGTGCCTCAAACTTTTCAGCCTCTTTTCCTTCCAAGTATTCAATCATAAATCTTCTCCAAATAGGAGTTGCGCCCGAAATACCTGAAGCTACATAAGGATTCATTTTTTCATTATTACTGTTTCCAACCCATACTCCTGCGACAACTGACGGAGTGTAACCGATTGCATAGTTATCTCTCTTATCATCGGTAGTACCAGTTTTAACAGCAACCTGTCTCCCAGGGATATTCAAAAGACTGTTTGCTCCAAATACATCTGACCTGGCACCGTCGTCAGATAAAACATCGGATATCAAAAAAGCAACTTCTTCGCTTAAAACTTTTCTTTCGTTTTGAGCAGGTTTATATACAACCCTGCCTTTTTGATCTGTAACCTCGATTATGGGGTTTGGTTCTCTAAAAACACCTTTTGACGCAAACGCAGAAAACGCACCTGTTAGCTCTAATAGTTTAGTTTCCCCGCCCCCCAGCGTCAGTGCCAACCCATATCTTTCTCTGTCCTTAAATGTGGTAATTCCCATTTTTTCAGCTTGATCAATCATATTATCTATTCCCACAATTTTTAATGCTTTAACAGCGGTAACATTTATAGAATTAGCTAAAGATTTTCTAAAAGATATAACACCTCTGTACTGTCCATCGTAGTTAACCGGTTCATAAGGCTTGTCAGGAGCAGAGCCTTCAAATTTTGTAGGAACATCTAAAAACGGATAGGCCACAGTATAACCTTGGGAAAGCATCGTGGCGTATGTAATTGGTTTGATAGTAGAACCCGGCTGTCTTTTTGCTAAAGCTACGTTTACAAAAGGGTCAAATTTACAACTATTTTCTCCGGTAGAACCTGAAACACAGTTATCAGGATAAGGATCAAGATTGTACCCTTTAGAACCAACCATAGCTAAAATACCACCATCCCTGGGGTCAATAACTACCATACTTCCGTTATAAATATTCAAGTTTTGAGAATCATCTATTTCTTCTTGGACAATAGTTTGAGCAAGTTTTTGAGTATCCAAATCAAGAGTGGTCTTAACTTTTAGACCTCCCATTTCTACGGCCTCCTGACCTAGAATATCTATCAAATATTGCTTAACATAGTAAGTAAAGTGGGGGGCTTCCAAGGGAATTTTTGCTGTATCAAAATTTAAAACTTCGTTTTTTGCACTTTCATAATCCTCATCACTCAGATAGTATCTTTTACCATCTTCCTGAACCCACCCACGCTCGTGCATCAAGTACAAAACATAGTTTTTTCTCTCAATACCTGCTTCGGGATTTGCCCCAAATTGAGAGTAATACGAAGGACTCTGAGTAAGGCCTGCTAAATAAGCTGATTCTGCGAGGGTTAGGTTTTTTGGTTCTTTATTAAAATAGGCTTTTGAAGCGCTGTAAATACCATAGTTTAAACCTCCATAAGGACTTTCGTTAAGATACATCTGCAGTATCTCATCTTTTGTGTATCTATTTTCCAGTTGCAGCGAGAGTATCAATTCCTTGATTTTTCTAACTACTGTTCTTTCCTGTGTAAGAAGAGTTGTTTTTATGGCTTGTTGAGTTAAAGTAGAACCTCCTTGCAAACCCTCTCCAAAAAGAGTGTTTCTTAAAGCTCTAATAATTCCTTTTAATGAAAACCCTTTATGAAGATAAAATTCCGAATCTTCTACCGATAGAGTAGCGTGTGCTACGTCGGAAGAAACATCGTTCAATTTTATTAAAGTTCTATTTTTATCACCATAAACTTCATACAAAAGATTGTCGTTTCGGTCATAGAATCTTGTTGATAGCTCAAATGTTCTTTCTAATAGTTGATTTGGATTTGGAAGATCTCTAGAAAAATATGCAAAAATAAAAATAACGGAGAAAAGACCCACAACCATCATTACTAAAAGGATAGAAGCTATGTTTGACATCGTATACAGTTTCTTTTTTCTTTGAAGCGAGGTTAGATTTTTATTACTGGAATTAAAATCGAAAATACTAAATATTTTCTTTATTATTTTAAAAATAAATGAAAAGAGGCTCTTTACAACATTCCACAGTTTATAAAAAATGCTTTTTCTTCCTTTTAAACTTTGCATTGATTTATATTTTGGAGAATTGGTTTTTCTCATCGATTTATTATAACAGATTGGAGGGCTGAGCCCGTCCCGGGCTCAGCCCGGAAAAAAGACGGGGGTTTAACCTGTCAATTAAACACCGTGGGCTCAGCCCTAGGCCGAGCCCTCCAAATTTGCTTTATTAATTAACCTATATTATAATGTTTAAACAAATCGATAGAATAGGAGAGTAAAAATGAGTCAAATGGATTTTTTGGTAAAGATTCCTGGAGAAGTTTGCGGGAACAAAAGTGGGACATTGGTTTTTGATGAGGAAGCGTACCCTAGCGATACGAACACAATTCTGGTAGTAAAATCGCCAATCAAATGCGGAACCACAAAATTTGAGGTGATTTCTGAAACAAAAAGATTAAAAAGAGTTTGGTTATTGACTCTCAAACCCAACAATCATCAAAATCACTCTTACCCGGTAACCGTTCTCGAATACCAAAAATCAAGAATGTAAAGAAACAATGCTTTAATACAAAAGCCCCCAAAATTTTTAAACAGGGGGCTTTTCCATACCTCAAACAAAATCCCCGACTTATCCCTTATGATATACTTTCACCATATGCCAAAAGTTTTAAAAGACGAAAAACTTATTGAAGAATTTTTAACTAGGGGTGTTGAAACTGTTGTTCCATCACCCGAAGCTTTAAAAGAAAAATTGATGTCAGGTGAAAGATTAAGAGCTTATCAAGGTTTTGATCCAACTGGTCCGTATCTTCACATCGGACACGCTATGGGAATAAGAGCTTTAAGAATCCTTCAGAAACTTGGTCATGAGGTAATTGTTCTTGTTGGTGATTTTACCGCAATAGCAGGAGATCCAAGTGATGGTAAAAATCGTAAAATAATGACCGAAGAAGAGATTAATAAAAATATGAAAGGATGGAAACAACAAGCTTCCCAGCTTATTGATTTTGAAGGAGATAACCCTGCTAAATTTTTAAGAAACTCAGAGTGGCTTTCAAAACTTAATCTTCAAGATTTAATAAATTTAATGTCAAAAACCACAGTTCAACAAATGCTTGAAAGAGACCTTTTCCAAAGAAAAATTAAAGAATTAAACCCAATTGGTTTGCAAGAATTTATCTATCCTTTAATGCAAGGCTACGACTCTGTAGCTATGGAGGTAGATCTTGAAATTGGAGGAAACGACCAGATATTTAATATGTTGATGGGAAGAAGTCTTATGCGCGTATTAAAAAACAAAGAAAAGTTTGTAAGAGGACACGAGTTAATGGAGGCTCCAGATACAGTAACAATGAGCAAAACAAAAGGAAATGGAATTAATCTAGGAGACACGCCCGAAGATATTTTTGGAAAAGCCATGTCGTACCCTGATGAACTAATTCTTAAAGGTCTACGTCTTTTAACAGATATGCCTTTACAAGAAATATGGGAAATTCAAGAAAAAATGAAAGTCGAAGACAACCCAATGCCTTACAAAAAAATCATGGCATATGAAATTACCAAAATGATAAAAGGTCAAAAAGAAGCTGAAAGAGCACAAAAATTCTTTGAGGACACAGTACAAAATAAAAATGTAACCGAAGCAACTACAAAAACAAGTGTAAAAGGAATGCTTCAGTTGATTGAATTTTTAAAACAAGTTGATAACGAAGAAAATTCTTTAAGCTCCATTAGAAGAGTAATTGAACAGGGTGGGGTAGACGTAGACGGAAATAAAATTACGGATCCTTTCTTGATTATAGATTTCAAACCTGGAACAATAGTTAAGTTTGGAAAAAGAAAGTTTTACGAGGTTACAAATGAGTAAAAATAAAAACATAGAAAAAGAAAATAGAAAACCTTTGAAAAAGAGAATAAAGAAATTTTTTAAAAAAGAAAACATAGTAAAAATTGTTCTTGTCGTGGCTACGCTATCATTAGTCTTGGGATCAATACTGCCTTATTTATTGATATAAGAACTTAGAATTAGTTTTTAGTATTTCCTAATTTTTGCAACAAAAAAACCGAGCTACATTTTTTATTTGCAACTCGGTCTGGTATAGAACTCACAAATATTCTTCTCCGTATAACTGTTCCTTAGTAAAGAGAACCCTATTATCCGGATTAGAAATAAAATTCTCCCACTGCTTCTCCAAATTCTTGTTATCGAAATCCCTTAGAACCCAGAAAGGAGAATGCCATTTATACTTTTTTCCAACTTTCAGATATGGGATGATGTAAATAATCTCCCCACCTATCTGTTCCTGATAATCATTGAATTTAAAAACCGCTCTACAAAGTAACCCCCAAGTGTCAAAAGAAAAAGGAGGTCTAACTTTTGATTTCAGTGACATACTTCCCTTCCTTCCTTGATAAGGTCTTGAACAAAATCATTGTGGTAGGCAAAATGCCAAAAGGGTACCCGCTGTCGTACATCAAAGATATTCGGTACATAGAGGGTACCAACATTGGTTACCACTTTTTTGATTTCATAATCCCCATCTTCTATCCAACAATCGTTGATATGTTTGTTACATAAACTGATAGCATCTTGGGCAGAATCTTCGGAATCAAAACCGCAAATAACCGTACAATTTTCCATTTCTCTCCTTGTTGTTATTTGATTAGTTAACTTTTGAGATTGTTGCTCGAAATCTTCTACCCGAATCTTTTAAATTATTTCGGAAAAAATCAGCTAAGGATTTGAAGTACTTTCTGGAATTCAAATCGTCACCCGAAGCTAAAGCCATCTGTTCAAAAAAGAAAGCATTCGCATGATTTCTTGTTCCTACAAACTCAATCGTTTTCTCTCTATCTCCGTGCTTTTTTCTACTCATTATCACTCCTGTTTTTTAATATTTTAAAGTGCTAATACTTTTTAGGTGAAAATTGGTAGAATAATAGCATGTTTGAAGTAAATTCGCCAATATCCGTTGTACCAAAAATAGGCCCAAAATACCAGGCTACACTTGAAAAATTAGGGATATTTACAGTTGAAGATCTTCTTTACCATTTTCCATTCAGATATCAGGATTTTACAAAAACAAAACTAATAAGCGAATTACATGATGGGGACGTTGTCACAGTAAAAGCAATACTTGGCTCCGTTCAAAATATTTTCACAAAAAATAGAAAAAGAATAACCAAGGCAAAAGTTTTAGATCACACAGGAGAGCTTGATATCATTTGGTTTAATCAGCACTACATTAAAAACTCACTGGAAATAGGTAAAACATACAATATCAGTGGAAAAGTCGGAACTTTTGATAGGAAAATCTGTTTTATTAGCCCCGAGATGGAGCCCACCTCCGATGTTTTTTCTAGTGAAAAAGCTGACACAATTCACACCGGAAGGTTAGTTCCAATATATCCCGAAACTTACGGTGTGTCCTCAAAATGGCTAAGATCTAAAATAAAATTTTTACTATATTCCCAAACGGATTTAAAAGAATTTTTACCTAAAGAAATTTTAAAAGAAAAAAATTTTACAGAGATAAACAAGGCTTTGAATACAGTACACTTCCCAGAAGTAGAGGAGGACTCAAAAGGAAGCCTAAAAAGATTTGCTTTTGAAGAACTTTTTATTGAACTTTTGAATGTAGAAAAAAGAAAAAGTGAGTGGTCAAAAAAGGTAAACTCAAAAATCTTCAAACCATTTAAAAAAGAGTTGGACCAATTAATAGAGTCACTTCCATTTAGATTAACGACATCCCAATTAGAAGCACTAGAGGAAATAATCACCGACTTAGAAAAACCAATTCCGATGAATAGACTTTTAGAGGGAGACGTGGGAACAGGAAAAACTATTGTAGCAATTTTAGCTTCTTATATAGCGCATTTAAACGGAACACGCGTTTTATATATGGCTCCTACTGAGATTCTAGCAAGACAGCACAAAGAAACTTTTGAAAAAATCCTTAAAGACACTTACATAAAAATCGACCTTGAAACAGGAGCTAAAAAAGAGAAGGTGAAAGACAAAGATTGGGATATTTTAATTGGCACCCACGCACTTCTCTTTACGGAAAACAATTATAAAAACATCGGGTTAATTATAATTGACGAGCAACACAGATTCGGAGTAGAGCAGAGAGGTAAAATAGTAGAAATTTCAAAAGAAGAAACTACCCCGCATCTACTTACCATGACGGCAACTCCAATTCCAAGAACTTTAGCTTTAACATTGTACGGAGATCTTTCAATATCAGTTTTAAAAGACTTTCCTTTTGAAAAAAGAAACGTTAGCACCAAGGTAATTCCCGAGAAAGAAAGAGAGAAAGCATATCAGTGGATTAAAGAGAAAAATGAACCAACTTTTATTGTATGCCCTTTGATAGATGTTTCAGAAAGTTTAAGTTTAGAAAATGTGAAGGCTGCACAAGAAGAATTTGAAATCTTAAGCAAAGGGGTTTTTAAAAATAAAAAAGTCGGACTTTTACACGGAAGAATGAAATCAAAAGAAAAAGAAGAAACAATAGAAAAATTCAGAAACGGGGAAATTGAAATTTTAGTTTCCACACCTGTAATTGAAGTAGGGATTGATGTTCCCGATGCAGCAATTATTGTAATAGAAAGCGCTGAAAGATATGGATTAGCAAGTCTTCATCAACTTAGGGGAAGAGTCGGAAGAGCAGAAAAAGAAGGTTTTTGTTTTGCTTTTATGAGCGATAATTCAAGAAATTCATATAAAAGATTAAAATATTTGGAAGAATTAAACAGCGGTATTGAGCTTGCAGAAATAGATTTAAAAATGAGAGGACAGGGAGACATTTTCGGTTCTCTTCAACACGGATTTACAAAATTAAAAGTTGCCGATATAAATGATTTGCAAATGTTGGAAGATGCAAAAGTTGAAGCTCAGAAGTATTTTCCAAAGCTAGATAAATATCCCGAGCTTCAAATTAAATTGACACAGAGAAAGGGCGAGTATATAAATTCAAACTAATTATGAAATCAAGAATGAAAAAAGCAAAAAAACAATTAAACACTGATAACGGAAAAATACCTGAATTAAGGATTACTACTGGAAGCGCTAAAAACAAAAGGCTAAAGGTCCCGAACATTGAGGGTTTTAGAGCGGTTCAAGAAATCGCGAAATCTTCGGTTTTCTCAATTCTTGGAGAAAAGATTTTAGGAGCTATGTGTTTAGACCTTTTTTCCGGAAGTGGAAACATGGGTTTAGAGGCCTTAAGCCGAGGAGCGGAGTGGTGTGATTTTGTTGATAGCAATTATTTTAGCTGTGAAGCTATTAGAGAAAACGTTGTAAACTGCGGTTTTATTGAAAAATCAGAAGTCATCAGAAAAGAAGCAGCTAAATATGTTGTAAACACAGAAAAAACCTATGACATTATATTTTTAGATCCTTTTTACGAGGACACTAACCATAAATTTTTGGTTTCTAATTTAGAAAATATTCTTAACAAAACGGGATTTATCATTTTCTTCCACGGTGAAAACCTTGATTTGAATGCATTAATTGATGGAACCGGCTTAAACATAATGGAGGAGAGGAAGTTCGGAAAAAGCTTTTTCACCATCCTATCATCTTAAAATACAGAACATTGCAATCCCTTTGTCACACTAACTCATAGTATATTGCGCTTTTGCGGTATTTATGGTATAAATTAGCATCCCAAAAACAGGGAAATAAAAAAAGTAGAAAGAGAGAGACATGACATTCAATGTAGATTTTTTAAGAGGTAAGAGGCCCAGACTGAAGGTAAGACAGGAGCAGGGTCGTCGGGTACTTTCGGAGGTTTTCAATAATCCGAACTTTGATCCTGAACAAAAATTTCGGGTGGATCCTCATTCCGATGTAAATGTGCCTTCGACTACAGTGCAAGTGGTGATTGATTTTGAAAAGTATGCAAATAGGCATACTTATGAGGTAAGCATGGATCTTTTGAATGCTCACCGAATTTGCGATGACCCGTATGAGTTGTTTGAAGGTCATCCTTACAACCTGATACACCTTTGGAAAACCTCCTCAGGGCAAAATTTGTTGTCATGGGCAATGCAGTTGGCCACTAGCCAAATAGTCAGACCTGATGAAAGAACACTGTTCGGTGGTAGTACAAGGGCAGAAATTCGAGGGGCAGAAGAAGCCATAGAGATAGCAATGGCTACGGCTTACAGAAGAAGGTAGTCAAACTCTCTGTCGGAAGTGGATTTTTCTATAAAATTCATAACCGACAGAGTATTTTTTTATTTGACACGCTTCCAATCCCAATGTATATTTCACCCCGAGCAATTAACTGTTAAAATTGCTATCATAAATTGTTTTAGAAAAGTAAATATTTAAAAGCAATTTTAAAACTAAGGAAAATATAAAATGGCAGTACCAAAAAGAAGAACCTCAAAAGGTAGAACAAGAAGAAAAAGAAATATACATTATAAAGCAAAAGAAATTCAGGTAGTCCAGACTAAAAACAAAAAAGGCTACAAGAGACCTCACGTAGAGGAATCCGTTGAAATATAAATGATATCCGATACAGACCCAAGACACACATCCAGAAAATTAGCTTTATCATCCATATTTTCATGGTCTTTTTCTGAACTTGATATCGATAAAAGTGTAGAGACATCAGCTGAAGTGCTTGAAGAAGAGGGAATATCCTATGACGACGAGCTTACAAAATTTATTGTAAACGGAGTTAAAGAACACGCTGATGAAATAGATAAAATCATCGAAGAGTGCGCTCCGGATTGGCCTATTGACAAAATAGCCAAAATTGATTTAGTTATATTGAGAATAGCAATATTTGAGGTATTATTCGGTAAAAAAACACCCGTTAAAGTTGCCATAGACGAGGCGGTAGAAATTGCTAAAGAAT
>JAKLGS010000023.1 GCA_022710505.1 Patescibacteria group bacterium | reverse complement strand
AATATTATAAATAATTTTAATCCTGATAAATACATTACTTCAGATTGTATTGAAAGAGCGCGCTTCTTTAATAAAGAGAAATTTGAGTTGGAAATAAAAAGGATAATTAATGTATAATGTTCTACAGTCTTAGTTTAGACTATGATTTATAGAAATTATATTAAAAGACTGGTCGACATAATTGGTTCTCTAGTAGGAATTGTTTTATTTTTACCACTTATGATTGGTGTTTCGATATATATTAAAATTGTTTCCCCAACAGGACCAGTACTAGCGGATATTCCCAATAGGGTTGGTAAAGACAAAAAACCTTTCAAGTTTTTTAAATTTAGATCCATGTATCCAAATGCCCATGAAATGTTAAAAAAAGACCCTGAACTTTACGCAAAATATGTAAAAAATAACTATAAACTTCACGCAGACGAAGATCCCCGTTTAATTAAAGGCGGCAAATTTTTAAGAAAATCCAGCTTAGATGAGTTTCCTCAATTTTTTAATGTTTTAAAAGGTGATATGAGCTTGGTTGGTTACCGAGCTTACTATTTTGATGAAGTAGAGGAACAGACCAAGAGATTTCCGGAATCAAAAGAATATATTGAAAAAGTAATGACGGTAAAGCCTGGGATGACTGGATTATGGCAGGTAAGCGGAAGATCTGATGTCGGGTTTGTTGATAGAGTGAAGCTTGATGCAAAATATGCAGAAAATATCTCTTTGATGTATGATTTAAAAATTATTTTAAAAACACCGTATGTGGTTTTGTTAGGAAAAGGAGCTATTTAATGGCAAATTCTAAATTTTGGAGCGCTTCTTCATCTGGAAGCACAATACCTACAATTAGTAAAACTACAAAGCAATCCTCTAAGACAAAAAAGAAGATTGGTATTGGTTTACTAATTTTCTTTTTGTTAGTGGCAATTGTTTTAGGATTAGGTTACTACTTTGTTGGTAGGCCTGCATTAGCGATATATTCAAAAGCCAATACTTTAAAATCCGACATCAGTCTTGTTGGAGAGGCTTTTCAGAATCGAGATCTCGTACAGTTAAACGAAGTATTAGATAAAACAGAACAAGATATTAACGATTTGAGAAAAGATAAAGATGAAAAATTTTCATGGGCGAAAAATTTAAAGCTTTTTAAAGTTAATGAATATTACTCAGACTTTGATAAATTTTCTAATGCTGGTATATACGCAGTTGATGCTGTTAGGGAAATGTCCAGAGTTATAACTCCTTTTGCTGATGCGGCAGGATTAAAAGTATCTCCTGATCAGGAATTACCAAAGGCTGAAGGTTTGATGGAGGCTTTCCAAGGTTGGGTTTCTGTAATGCCGCAAGTTGCGAATGATATGGACGGAGTTATAGAAAGAATCGGAAAAGTTGGAGATGAGTTGAATTCCGTTAACGTGGGTAAATATCCTGAAAAAATAGGGAAGACTGAAATTAGATCAAATGTTGAGTTTATAAAAAACTCACTTTCTAAAGCTGATGATTACGCTCCAGATATAAAAAAAGCCTTACAAATAGTACCTGGACTCTTAGCAGTAGGCACGCCAACAAAAAGATACATGATTATTATGCAAAATGATAAAGAAATAAGACCGACCGGAGGTTTTATGACTAATTATGCAACATTTAAGATATCAAACGGTTTGTTAGACTCTGATTTTACTTCAAAAGATATGTATAGCGTTGACCTTACCTTAGACCAGATAGACGCCTATACTGATTTTCCGGATCCACCCGCACCATACGGCAGTTTGCTAAAAGTAGAGAGATGGTATGCCAGAGATACAAACTACTCGCCGGATTTTGTTACTTCGATGGATGAATTTTTAAGCTACTACAACTGGGCCGGTAGAATAAGTCCTTTCGAAATCAAACCTGTAGATGGAATCATTGCCATAGATACAAATGTAATCTCCGAGCTTTTGGAAGTCACAGGCCCTGTTACAGTAAATGGAACGACATATACCCAAGATAACGTTGTATTAGAATTGGAGAAAGTCGCTTCCCTGGCTTTGGCAGAACAAGCAAATAGAAAAAGAGTTTTAGGTGATTTAATGCAGGGAATGTTAATAAACGTTTTCGAATCAGATAGTAATTTATGGCCTAAACTTATTGATAAAGGAGTTAATCTTGCTATTAGAAAACATATTTCGATTTATGTTTTTGATGCGGAAGCCCAAGCACTTTTAGATAGCTATGGTGTAGGTGGAAGAATAAAAGAAAATGTTGATGGTGACTATTCTATGGTTGTTTCTACAAATTTAGGGGGAGATAAAACGAACTGGTTTACTAATAAACAGGTAGAACACGCTTTAGAAAAAGAAGGTGACAAATGGATTAGAACTGTAAAGATCAAATATCAATATACAGAGCCTAATGGGGATTATTCTGCGTTTGTAAAGAGATTTAGAGATTGGGTGAGAGTGTACGCTCCTATAGGATCCGAATTAATCTCCGTACAAGGTTCTGAAGCCGAAGCTTACAACTTGTCAGACCAAGAAAGAAATAAAATTTGGTTCAGTGGTTACCTGGAATTAGGTCCAGGAGAATCTAAGGAGATAACTTTCAAATACTATGTCCCGTCTGAAGTTATTGGCGAGAAGACTTATAAGTTAGATATTCAAAAACAATCTGGAATAGATAAGGAAAAACACACGGTAACTTATGGAAATCAGACAAAAGAAGTCGAGTTAATAAAAGATACATTTGTAGAAATATCTAAGCAATAAGGCTTGTATGAAAAAATATAATGTCAGGGCAGTAGTGTTGAAAAGTCTCAAATATAGAGACTCTGACAAAATATTTACTCTCCTCTCTAAGGAAAAAGGAAAAATATCCGCAATAGGTAGAGGTGTAAGAAAAATTAGTTCCAGAAGAAACGGAAATCTTGATACTCTAAATTTAATTTCAGCAAATATTCATGAAGACGGGGCTGGTTATAAAGGTATTGAGGAAGTAAAAACAATTGAATCTTTTAAAGACTTAAAGAAAGATTTTGGAAAATCCATTAAAGCTTATTATTTAATTGAGTTAGTTCATAAATCCATTGAGGAAGGTGAGTCGGTACCAGAAGTTTTTAATTTATTAATTAAATGTTTAAAAGCTTTGGATAAAAATAATTATTCAGGGGACTTATACACAAGTTATTTCGAAATAAATTTTATGAAAATACTTGGATACCAGATGGATTTTGATAAGTGCAGAATTTGCGGTAAAAAATTAGATGATTCATGGAAAAAGCATTATTTTAACGTAGAAAATGGAAGTATTGAATGTGGTGATTGCTCCAAGATAGGTGTAAATATCTCTAAAAATGCCGCTCTATCATTAAATAGAATTTCGAATGGTAAACTAGAGAAGAATGACCATAAAATATTTGAAGAGATAGATAAAATTTTAAAAATGTATGTTGGAAGAAAGTTAGAAAATAAGTTTAAAAGTCTTGAGATAGACTTGGAATGATTTGATATACTAAGTGCATGGAAAAAATAGATAATCTTCAACAGAAAATTGTTTCACTATGCAAAAGGAGGGGTTTTGTATATCCCGGATCGGAAATTTACGGTGGCTTAGCTAACACTTATGATTACGGTCCATTGGGAGTATTGATGATGAGAAACATCCAGAATCTTTGGTGGGAGCATTTTATAACAAAAAGACCGGAAATTTATGGTTTGGACACTGCAGTTTTTATGTCTCCTGAAGTTTGGATTGCTTCAGGACATACAGCAAACTTTACGGAAGTTTTAGTTGATTGTAAGAATTGTAAACAAAGAACCGGAGCTGAAAAATTGATCGAAGCTTATTTTAATGAAAAAGGTGAGGAAGTGGTTGCTGGAGGGAAGTCAGCAGAAGAATTAGAAAAAATTATAATCGATAACAAAATTCCTTGTCCTGAGTGTGGTGAGTTTAATTGGACCAAACCCAGAAAATTTAATAATTTATTTGAAACACATATCGGAATAGTACCAGAGAATCAATCCTTAAATTACTTACGTGGTGAATTAGCCCAGGGAATGTTTGTTAATTTTAAAAATGTTTTAGACTCACAGAGACCAAAACTACCGTTCGGGCTGGGGCAAGTTGGAAAAGTTTTTAGAAATGAAATCACCAAAGGAAATTTCATCTTCCGAACTTTAGAGTTTACGTTAATGGAATTCGAATATTTTTTTAACCCTAAAACAAGAAATTGGGAGGATATTTTTGAATATTGGAAAAAGGAAATGAATAATTGGATTATTTCCTTAGGTTTATCACAAGATAAATTGAGGTGGAGAGTTCATACTGACGAAGAAAGAGCTCATTATTCTAAAAAAACAGAGGATTTGGATTATGAATTTGCGGTAGGTTTCAAAGAAATGTTTGGTTTAGCTTACAGAACCGATTTTGATCTTAAAAACCATATGGAAAAATCAGGTTCTGATCTTCAGTACATGGATCCCGAGACTGGTGAAAAATTTATACCTCATGTTATCGAACCTACTTTTGGTTCTTCGAGAATATTTTTAGCCTTGTTAACCCAGGGTTACACTGAAGAAGAGGGAAGATTAGTTTTAAAGTTAAATAAAAGGGTTGCTCCTTACAGAGTTGCGGTTTTCCCTCTTGTTAAAAATAAAGAGGATTTGGTTAATAAAGCCAAAGAGATTTATAACAGTTTGTTAGAAAAAGGTTTTTCCGTAGATTGGGATGATAGAGGAAATATTGGTAAGAGATATTTTGCTCAGGATGAAATAGGTACTCCTTATTGTATTACCGTTGATTATCAGACTTTGGAAGATGGTACGGTTACTATAAGAGACAGAGATACTATGACTCAAGAGAGAGTCAGTATTTCAGATATTTCTTCAAAAATATAGTTTTCTTTTATCTTTTTATATCGCCGAGTAGGTGCTAATTAAATCCTTTGTATTGTTTATGTTAAGTACACATCGATATTTTTAAATCTTTCATACCTTTATCTTATAAAAATAATTATTTCTGAATTTACAACCTATAGGTAGATTATGAAAATCAATACTTCGGGTTTTATTTGTATTGACAACAACGACTAAATGGTGGATATTGGATATAACATGGTGACAAATGGTGAACGTCACGTGTATAAATTTTCTAAGTTTATATGAAAATGTTTCTTGGGGAATACCAACCGAATATCACCGAAGGATCAAGAATTGCTTTGCCCAAGAAACTTCGGGAACAAATAAAGGGAGACGAGTTAATTCTCTCTAAGGGTTTTGAAAGCTGTGTTTTTGGTTACGATAAAGAAGATTGGTTAGCTGAAGCAGAGAAGCAAGTTGAAAATCCAATAACTGATTCCAAAACCAGAGACCTTAAAAGATATATGTACTCCGGGGCATCAGAAACAGCAATTGATACTCAAGGAAGGATTGTAATACCTGGAAATTTAAAAGAGTATGCAAAAATCGGGAAGAGGGTTGTTGTGATAGGGGCGGGTGATCATATAGAAATATGGGACTTTGAAAATTGGACCAAACATTCGGAAAAAATTTCAGCAATACTGTCTGCCTAAATTAACAAAAATGGAATATCACAAACCGGTACTTTTAAAAGAAACGATTGAATCATTAAAAGTAGAGAAGGAAAAATTATATATAGATGCTACTTTAGGGGATGCCGGTCACACCTTAGAAATTTTAAAAAAAGGTGGGAAGGTTTTAGGAATTGAGATAAACGAAGCAGCCTTGAAAAGAGCAACCGAAAGAATAAGTAACGAAGGCTTCGGGAGAAATTTTTTAGGTGTTTTAGGGAACTTTAAAAATATAGAAGAAATAGCTCAAAATAATGGGTTCAGAAAAGTCAGCGGAATTATATTTGACCTTGGATACAGTTCAATCGAGTTAGAAGACATGGGTTTAGGTCTTAGTTTTCAACTAAATGAACCATTGGATATGAGATTAGATAAAAACTTGGGAGTTACGGCCGCCGATATAGTTAATTCTCTAAATGAAAAAGAATTGGCAAGTTTAATATACAGATATTCAGACGAAAGATTGTCGAGAAAAATTGCACAGGCTATCGTGGAAGCTCGTAAGTTGAAGAAAATACAGACTACAGGGGATCTTGTAGAAATAATAAAGTCTGTGTCTTCTCCAGGTTACGAACGAGGTAGGATTAATCCTGCCACAAGAACCTTTCAGGCTCTACGAATCGTGGTAAACGATGAAATAGAGAACCTGGAAAAATCACTGCCTCAGGCCGCGCGCCTATTGCTGCCTGGTAGTGTGATCGTCCTGATCACCTTCCATTCATTGGAAGATAAGGTGGCTAAAGATTTTAGCCACCGCGCGCGGCCTAGTGTAAGTGAAATGTACAAGAAGCCTCTTACACCTGCCGAAGAGGAAATAAGGACTAACGTTAGAAGCAGGAGTGCGAAGTTGAGAGTGTTTATAAAAAATGGGAACAAAATATAAATTAGACAAATTATTTAATACTTTCTTTGTACTATCCATAGTATTTTTCGTTTCTGCATTGGTTTATAAGTTTTATCAGTGTAGTTGTATTACTATTAAAAACGAAGAGCTTGAACAAGCCTTTTCAATTAAAAAAGATATTGAAGAGGATATAAGTAGATTAAAGGCTGTTAATTCTTCTCTTTCTTCAATTTCCTATATAGAAAAGAGGTCAAACGAACTTGGTTTTGTAAAAATGGATGCAAGATTAATTTCACTGGATTTGGATTCCAAGACTCAAGTTGCTCTAATCAATTAAAAAATTTCAGATTTTAGAAGCTAATTTAGTAGTTTTTATGTTGCTGTACCTGTAAAATATTTAAATATGAGCCCTGTTAGAGAGAAAAAAAGATTTTTTGATGAATGGAGAGTTAATGCTGTTTATATTTTCTTTATTTCCGCTTTTATTGTAGTAATTCTTAGACTTTTCCAAATACAGGTAATTAATCACGATGATTACCGTGCTTTAGCTGAAAGTCAGTATTCCAGCCAGTTTGAGATTCCTGCGAAAAGAGGTGAAATATTAAGCTCGGACGGTTATGTTTTAGCTGGAGCTAAAAGCAACTATTTATTGTTTGCTGAACCAAAAAGAATTTCAGACCCTTATAAAGTGTCTTCTGATCTTGCAGAAATACTTTCTTCTATGCGTTCTTTGTTAGATGATTATGAAACTGATTATGAAGAAGATGGTGATTCCGAAGATGGTGAGGAAGATGATATTACAAATACGAATAAATCTGAGGATTCAGGTAGATCGCCTAAACTAACCAAAAGTGAGATGTTTGAGAAATATTTTAAGGATTTTTATAATTATATTTCCTCGGATAGGCTTTGGGTTCCTCTGATGAGAGATATTACTTCGGAAGAGAAGATAAAAATAGAGGAAAGCGGGATTACAGGAATTGGTTTTGAGGAATATCCCGTTAGATATTATCCTGAAGGTACTTTGGCAAGTCATTTGCTGGGGTTTGTGGGAAGCACTGAAGATGGGGAAAAAGTTGGGTATTTTGGAATCGAGGGTAGATTGAATGAGGATCTTAAAGGTAAGCCTGGGAAGGTTTTGGAAGAGACGGATGCTTTGGGTAACCCAATCCTTATGGGTGACTATAGAATGGTACCTCCAATTCAAGGAAGAAATGTTGTATTGACAATAAACAGGTCAATTCAGTATATGGTTGAAAAAAAGATTAAAGAGGGGGTAGAAAAATATGGTGCTTACTCAGGTAGTGCAATTGTAATGGACCCTTTTACAGGAGACATAATTGCCTTAGCAAACTATCCCACCTACGATCCTGCGAATTTTAATGAAGAGGAGAAATATGTTGAAAAGCTCGGTAGAAAAAATATTGAAAGAAAAAATTTAGCCATATCGTACACTTATGAACCGGGATCTGTCATGAAACCTATGACCGTATCTGCAGCGGTAGATCTTGGTTTAGTTGGCCCTGATACTACATTTGTCGATAGTGGTCCGGTGGTTTATTCTACACATACAATTGATAACTGGGACGGAAAGCATTACGGTGTTCAGACCATAGCTCAATTACTTCAAAAATCAAACAATATTGGAGCAGCTTGGGTCGGTATGCAAGTTGGGCGTGATAAATTGTATAAATATCTTTCTGATTTTGGCATTGGAACAGTTTCAGGCATTGATTTGGAGGGCGAAGATACCGGAATTTTAAGACCAAAAGATAGCTGGACTGATATTGATACAGCTAACATATCTTTTGGACAAGGTGTGTCTACTACGCCTCTTCAAATGCTTTCAGCTTTTAACGTCATAGCAAACGGTGGTTTTCTAATGCAACCAAAAATAATATCAAAATTAGTTGATGAAAATGGAGAGACTGAAATCCCTTCTAAAAATATTAGAAGAGTTATATCTAAGGAGACTTCGGATATTATGACAGATCTTCTTGAAAAGGCTGCAGAAGGTGGTGAGGGTAAATACTTTATTTTAAAAGATTATCGAATATCAGGAAAAACAGGTACAGCGGAGGTTCCGGAAGAAGGAAGTTATTCAAAAAATAGAACTAATGCTACATTTGTTGGATTTTTAACTCAATCCAAAGCATTTTCATTGATTGTAAAACTGCAGGAACCTCAAGAATCGCCTTGGGCAGCAGAAACAGCGGTTCCAGTTTGGATGGACATTGCATCTGAGCTTGTTAAGTTTTACGGTATTGCTCCGGACAGGGTTGTTGAAAACCCTGTCACCTCAACTATAAAATCGGAGACAAATCCTTCACTAAACCAATAAATCTCAATATTTTATTAAAAATGAAAAATTCTATTAATAGTAGAATCAGATACGTTGATAAAAATTCATTAAGATTTATATTTATCTCGTGAATAAGAGGTGTGTGGGGAAGGTAGCGGAACGAATCGCTGTTACTTACCTGAAGAGCAGGGGCTACAAAATTATTACTACCAATTGGACGTGTTTGGGCGGGGAGTTAGATATTGTGGCCTACAAACGTAAACTTACATTTGTAGAGGTTAAATCCGCTGAAAGCGGATTTTGTAGCCCCTGCGACCTGTTTAATTATAAAAAGAAATGTCACCTATCAAGAACCATTAATTCATATCTTGTTAAAAATTACGAATATAGTGTAAAAATTCCGGATTATTCTGTTGATCTTATAAGTATAGAAAAAAATAAAGGCCAGTATAAAATAAAACATTATTTTGATATAGATTTGTCTATTTAGAGATAAATAGTGCAGAGGTAAGATGATTTTCTACTTCTTTCATAAAAACGGTTTACTTGTTTGAATTCCTTTTGTAATATTACTGTATGCCTAAGAAAATATTTTTTGTTGAGGACGATGAGGGTTTTTATAATATATTCTCCGTTCCCCTAAAGATGAAAGGATATGATATTGTCAGGGTTTCCGAAGGAACCTCTGCGGTAGAAAGAATTATCACCGAAAAACCAGATCTTATTCTTTTAGATATAGTTTTACCTGGTATGAGCGGTTTGGACATTCTAAAAGAACTTCGTGAGAGAGAAGAGACCCAATCAGTTGTTGTTATAATGCTTACAAACTTCGGTAGTGATGAAAACATCTCGAGAGCTATGGAATACGGAGCAAATGATTACTTAATGAAATATAACATCGTTCCTTCTGAACTGCCCGACAAGATAGCTTTATTTTTAGGTGAAGATCAAGACTTTAATGTAAAGGTTATGGGATCGTAAACTGCCACAATGGAAAAAATAACAATACTAAATATTCTGGTAATACTGGAATCAATAATTCTTTTAATTATTTCATTTATCTTATTTTTTAGGTTAAAGGACTTATCTAAATTAAAAAAACTTCAAGATGAACTCAACGACCTAAAATCTTCTAAAAATTCAGCTAGAGATGATTTTTTACCTATTCTTGTTCATGAATTAAGATCACCTCTGTCAGTAATAAGAGGTGCCGCAGATTTGTTAATTAAAAGTACAGACGAACTGTCGGTAGTTCAAATACAAACTCTTCTGAATCAGATTAAAAACTCTTCTACAACTCTTCTCACTATGGTGGGAAGTATTTTGGATGTCTCAAAAATGGAAAACGGTAAATTTGAAATTAACAAAACATTCAGCGATATTAATTCTGTTTTAAATGAAGAGTGTTCATATTTTGACCCTCTTACAAAAATAA
>JAKLGS010000022.1 GCA_022710505.1 Patescibacteria group bacterium | reverse complement strand
GCTAACCGCCCGAAGTATTATTTTATTTTATTTTCAACTTATCTCACTCGCTAAAGCTCGTTTCTAAAACCTTAAATTACTTGTGTGTAGGGCTATCTCCGGTTCTTCAAACAGGAGCTAACCGCCCCTGCCCTACCCTCTACTTTTTCTTAGGGTTCATTACTTTATCAATAATTCCATATTTTACAGATTCTCCAGCATCCATCCAATAATCTCTATCCATGTCTCCTTTTACTTTATCCAGTTTTTGACCTGTTTCTTTGGCAATGGCCTCTGCGTATTGATCTCTAAGTTTTAACATGTGTTTAGCGGTAATTTCAACGTCACTAGCCTGCCCCTCTACCCCACCAATGACCTGATGAATCATGGTGTGTGAGCCTGGAAGTGCATATCTTTTTCCATTTGTTCCTGCAGATAATATCAAAGCGCCTGCGGAAGCTGCTAAACCAACATTTATTGTAATAACATCATTTTTGATATGTTTTATTGTGTCGTACATGGCGACTCCAGCGTAAACCTCTCCTCCGGGAGAATTAATGTACACACTAATGTCTTTATCAGGGTTCTGGCTTTCCAAAAAAAGCATCTGGGCAATAAAAGTATTTGCTACACCCATGTCAATTGGTCCTGTAACAAAAACTACATTATCTTTTAAAAGTCTTGAATAAATATCGTAGGATCTTTCCATTCCTGACTGATCTTTTTCTATTACTATTGGAACCAAGGTGTTATTCATTTTTAGCCTCCTCATCTTGAGTTTCCTGCTCAGTTTCCTCTTCGGTTATTTCTTCCATATGTTTCTCTTCCCCCACCTTTTCTGCGAGCGTTTCTTCTTTGGAATGCTCTTCTTCATGATGATGGTCGTGGTCGTGAGGACCCTGTGTCTCTTCAATTAACATATTTAAAAGTTTGTTTTTTTGCAAAATAGTTTTGATATAAAGTCTTTGCATCGGATCTTGCATCTGTTCTGCTACAGCGGGATCTCCCGCGGCATTTATCATTTCTTCAATTTCATCGTCGCTCACGTCTATTTTTTCAACTTCAACTAAATGTGATAAAACAAATTCTGCCTTTATGTTGTTTTCAGCTATTTTTGTGTAATCGGTTCTAATATCGTCTGCAGTTTTTTCCTGAGCTTTTAAGTATTTATCTAAAGGAAGCTTGATTGTTTCCAATTGTTCTAAAAGTTTAGTCATTAGTCTGTCCGTTTCCTCTTCAACAAGCATGTCTGCAATTTCAACTATTGATTCTTTCAAAATTACGTCGATTACTTCGTTTGCCCCGATGTGAACGTGTTCATGACCTTCCTTTTCAATATCAAGTTCACCTTTTTTAAGTTTTTCTTCTTTTTCTTTTTTAATTTTCTCAGTTTTTTCTTTGTAGTAATTTTTTAAAGCTTTTCTGTAGTCACCCATTTTAATTTCTGGTTTTACTGCAAACTCTGCTATAAATTCCAGATCTTTTTCGATATCAAATTCTTTTATTTCAACTTTAGGATTTGATACCGGCATTACTTTATTTTCTTTTAAAGCTTGTGGGTAGTAGGTTTGAAGGATTTCGTTTATGGTATCGCCGTATATTTTTGAGTTACCTACTTTTTCAATCACCATGTCTTTAGGAGCGGTTCCTTTTCTAAAACCTTGAAGTTCAGTATTTTCTACTGCTTTTTTTACTTCTTTTTCGTAGAATTCTTTTACAACACTGTTTTCTACGGTAACAGTGAGTTTCATAGTTGCTTTTGGTAATTTTTCTATTTGTGTTTTCATAGCTTAGTTATTGTATCACAAGAGGCTAAACTTTGGACTCATTGTTCTTGGATTTTATATATTTTATAGCAAAATCAATAATATCTTCTTTGTCGTAGGTTAGGTCGGGCTCTATCTTTGTTTCCTCCAACGGTTTGTCTTTTCCGGGAAGGAAAAATCTCCATGTCGGTATCCAAATGTAGTATTTTTGTTCCTTTTCATAAAATTCATATTCCTTGGGATTTCCGCTTCCTCCTTTTGTTTTTGTTCCTATTATTATGCAGTCGGTTGAAGCTTTTATAATGGAAACAAATCTTTCGGCGGAGCTAAATGTGTCTTCGTTAACAAGAACAGCGATTGGTTTGTTGTACGGGGTGTTTGTTCCTTTGACATAAATTTCATCTTTTTCTAAAGACATTCCCATATCTCTCGTAAAGTTAATTCCCATCAGATGGTTACCAGGTTTAGACAAGTATTGCGTGATAAAAGTTCGGGCGGGGAATTCCTGCCCTCCCCCGTTGTATCTCAGGTCGATTATTAAACCATCAGTTTTTTCTGCATTTTCTAAAAAAGGTGTTTCCAAATCTTTGTAATCAATATTTATTAGAGACGGGATTTTTAAGTACATAATATTGTCAAGAACTTCAAAAAAAGGTTTTTCAGTTTTTAAATCTCCGTGCTGCCACTCTACCGGAAGAATCATTTCTTTTCCTTCATATATTCCCGCGTGAGGGTTGTTTAAAAGTTTTAAAATGCTGTCAATTTTTTTAATGTTATCCGAGTTTTTATCACCGTCGATAATTGAAGCGTTATAAAGGAAATTTTCCATTTCTTTTTTATCTAAAAACGGATATGTGTCTCGAACTTTTAAAACTACTTCTTCAACTGTGTTTAAAATATTTTCGGGTTTTCTGTCCATTTACTAATTCTATAATATTTTTGTGAGTTTAGTTTGAAATTACTCCGGATCCGATACATAAATCTTTGATATAAAAAACACAGTATTGACCGGGAGTTACCCCAACTTGAGGTGTTTTAAATATTGCTTTGTATTTGTTTTTATCTTTATTTAATGGAAAAATTTTGGCCGGACTTGCTTTTTGCTGATATCTAATTTTTGTCTTTACTTTTAATTCTTTTCCGAAAAATATCTCATTCGAGAAAAAGACATCCGAAAGATTTATCTCGGTTTTTCCCAATTCGTTTTTATCTGTTGAAACGATTACCGTGTTATTTTTAGTATCTTTCTCTATAACGTAATAAGGACCTCCTGCAAGCCCGATCTTTTTTCTTTGCCCGATTGTGTAGTATTGCAAACCTTTGTGTTTTCCTAAAACCTTTCCATTTTTATCAACTAAGTATCCATGATTTTCACCAATTTCTTTATCGATAAAATTGTCCATTTCTTTTTCTGGAATGTAGCAAAAGTCTTGGCTTTGAGACTCTTTTTTATATAGATTTATGTTTTCTTTTTCAACAAGTTTGTAAACTTCTTTTTTATCTAATTCCCCTAACGGGAATATAGTTCTTTCAAGCCATTCTTGTGGAAGAAGACTTAAGTAGTAAGTTTGATCTTTGGTTTTGTCTTTGGGCGTTTTTAAAATATACGAACCATGCTTTTTGCTTTTGTAAATTTTTGCATAGTGTCCTGTGGCGACATATTTTATATTTTTCTCATCTGCAAATTTAAATAAATGAAAAAATTTTGTATTTTTGTTGCATATCATGCACGGATTTGGGGTTTGGGATTTTTTTAATGTTTCTATAAAATAATCAACAACTGTTTTTTGAAAATCTTTAGTTATATCTACAACATAGTGTTCACAATCATACTTTTTGCAGATTTCTTTTGCTTGATTGATAGAATTGGATGCGCTTTTAGGATTTTCAGTGGAATTTTTACCTTTTTCCCAAAAAGGAAGTTTTAATGATACTCCAATCGGTTCCCATCTATTTCTCTTTAAGAGAATTAAGGTCGCAGTTGAATCTACACCGCCCGACATTCCAACCACAATTTTTTCTCCCTTGCCGTTTTTTAGATTGGGTAGTTTTATTCTTGCTGATTTTCTATCCATTCTTCGTATCTTTCGGCAAGAATTTCGTTGCTTTTAACAATAGAATTGTGTTTTTCTTCTAACGATTTAGGTATTGGTCTCTTATTATTTAAAAGATAATCGTAAATAGCTTCTGCTAAAGCTTCGGTGGCAAGTACTGAACAATGAATTTTAATGGGAGGTAGTCCTTCCAATGATTCTATAATATCGCTTTTACTTACTTCCAAAGCCTCTTCAATAGTTTTTCCTTTTACCATTTCGGTAATGGCACTGCTCGTAGCAATAGCCGCCACACAACCAAAAGTCTGAAATTTAATGTTGGAGATGATTTCTTTTTTTCCTTCTTTTTTAACTTTAATATAGAGATACATCATATCTCCGCAAGAAAGATTTCCGACTTTACCTACTCCATCAGCATTTTTTATTTTGCCTAAGTTTTTTGGTTTATGAAAATATTCTAAAACTTTATCTGTATACATTTTTTACATTGTCCAATTTGTTACACTCATCGGAGATATTTTTCTCATCTTCTCAACTGACTTTGGAAGTACTTTGAGTAAGTAATTCACGTCCTTTTGAGTGGTATATCTACCTAACGAGATTCTAATTGTACCCTGTGCATATTTTTCTTCAATACCGCAGGCCAAAAGTACATGTGAAAATTGCAATTTTGAAGAAGCGCAGGCCGATACCGTTGATACTTCTATTCCTTTTGAATCAAGGTCCATCATTAGGGCTTCACCTTCTATAAAATCAAATCTCACATTCACATTATTGAAAAGTCTGTTTTTTGGATGTCCGTTTAGATGCGAATTTGGAATATTTTTTAATATGAATTTAATAATTTGATCTCTAAGCTTTATTTGCCTCAACTTTTCTGAGTACATTTCTTTGACGCAAAGTTCTAAAGCTTTTGCAAAGCCAACAATTCCTGCCACATTAACTGTGGATGATCTTTTTCCTCTTTCATGTCCTCCCCCGTGCAACAGTGGTTCTATTAAAGTACCGGTTCGGATATACAAAAGTGCCACGCCTTTTGGTCCGTACATTTTGTGAGATGACGCGGTTAAAAGGTCAATGTTTAGTTTTTTCATGTTGATAGGCATTTTTCCAAAGCTCTGAGAGGCATCGGTGTGAAACAGCACTTTTTTAGCTTTACAAAGTTTTCCTATTTCTTCCACGGGTTGAAGTGTGCCAATTTCGTTATTGGAATGCATTATGGAGACCAAGATGGTGTCGGGGGTAATTATTTTTTCAAGTTTTTCTAAATCTACGGTACCAAAACCATCCACGGGCGCGTATTCTACCTCGAATCCGTTTTGTGAAAGCCATTTTGCGCTGTTTAGAACGCAGTCGTGTTCTATTGAGGAGACAATAATCTTTTTGCCTTTGTTTTTGTAAGCTGACGCCACACCCTTTAAAGCCCAGTTGTTGCTCTCTGTAGCAGAAGATGTAAAAAAGATTTCACTGATTTGACAGCTTAGGTAGTTTGCAAATACTTCTCTGGCTTTGTCTAAAGCTTTATTTGCTTCAGTTCCCATCGAATGAATTGATGCCGGGTTGGCAAATTTTTCACTAAAGTACGGAAGCATTGCTTTTATAACGGCTTTATCTACCGGAGTGGTTGCCGCGTAATCTAAATAAACGTATTTTTTTGTTTTAGCCTTTTTCATATACGGTGGTATTTTAGCACAAGGAGAAATTATTTTTTAAATCTCCTCTTTTTTGAATACTTGTAAGTAGTAACTACAGATGTAAAAGAAACTTGCTAATAAATAAAAGAGATTTTATTTTGAATAACTTGATATTATTAATATATGCTTGAAAAAGAACCTTTGTACGATAAACCAGATAACCCCTATACTCACAAAGAAGAATTAATTTCCAAAGGTAATGATTTTGAAGTTTATGGATATGATGAGAACTATGTCGTAAAAATTCCTCACAGCTCTGATTCACAAAACCCTCTTTACTATAATGATCTTTTAAACGACTACACAAAAATGAAAGAAATATTCGGAGATAATCTTTCAGATTCCTATTTCATACCTCCTGAAAAAACTGACAACGGAACTTACAGAATTATACAGCCAAGGTTTAGGCAGGAAGAATTTTTAGATATTATTCCAAAAGAGGAATTTAGAGGTTTTATATTAGAACACAGAGCATTGTTTGAAGATTTATTACAAAAAGCCGAGAAAGCTAAGGAAGAGTTTAAAGTTCCCGTAGATTTAACTGTTCACAATATCGCATTTCATGATGGAAAACTCATAATCACTGAAAATGACTCCCCCACAGCAAGGCTTAGAGATGAGCATTTTGGAAAAAAGATTGAAAGCGATAACATGACTATGGAGTTGCTGAGAAAATTATTATCAGAGCCGTAAAAATATAGTAAATTTTTTAATTTTGCGTTTTTCTAAACAACAATTCTTTTAGAAAACAAATACTGCGTATGTGCACCTGTTTTTTCTGAAATATATTTTTGAAGTTCTTTGTCTATTCCATTTGTATCAACGATTATCTTGCTAAACCCATCACCTGTGTTTTCCCACACTACTTTATCTGGAATATTGTTTTTAATTTCATTTATTCTGTTATTTCCTGTAAGTTGAATAAATAATCTCGGTGTATAACCCATTTTTAAATAAAAATTTTCGGCGGGTCCTTGAGAACCAAGAGAAATCTCATTTTTTCCTAGTTCTATAGCATTTTCTTCAAGTTGTTGAATTAGTTTTGTACCAACCCCAGCTTTTCTATATTTTTCATCTACCGCTAATTCTCCTATCAGAAGTTTTTCTTCACTATCATCTGAAGATAAAACTGCTCCAATTACTTCGTTTCCGTCTTTTGCTATGACAACATACCTTGGGTCTTTTTGAAAAATGTTTAGGTAAAAATCTAAACTTCGAGGGTGGTCCTCAGAGAATTTAAGTATGTTTTTAACAAAGTTATATGCGTCTTGAACTTCTGTTTTAGATTTTGGTGATACTAAAGAGATATTCATAGATAAATTATATCAGTAAGGCTATAACCAACCTATTTATCTTCTGTTCATCGGCCTGTGTAGTGGTTGTACTCTATAGTTGGAATCTTCCATGTAAAATCTTCTCATCGGTCCTCTTTTAGCCCATATTTCGTTTAATCCTAAATAATCAATGAGCAGTGCTGATAAAATTATTGCTGTCACCACAGTAATGGCAACAACAATAAAATTCTTTTTATATGAAAAATCATATTTTTTTAACATCCAGATACCCAAGATGATAAAAGCAACTGCTAGTATTGGTACCCACAAAGGAAATGACTCTAACATCATATTAATTCTTGCTGTTCCCGGGCCTTGTTTTTTAATAAAAAAGAAAGTTAGATTAGTTAAAAATATCGCTCCGATTATCATTCCAACCAATCCCAGAAATGAAGTTATGGAACCTAACACAAAATACCATTTTGGTTTCATTTTTACTTCTCCGGATAATACTTTATCCATTATTTTATTTTCGATATTTCTTTTTTGTTTTTCCATTTTTAAATTTCCTATCTTTTTGTTTGACATATTTTTTTCAAAATAATTTTCGCCCTATTTATTCTAACTGCAACTGTACCCATTGGTAATCTTAAAATATCACTTATTTCTTCGTATGATTTATTTTCTATATAGTAAAGAGATAGTGGCTCACGGTAGTTAATATCCATTCCCTCAAGACAGTTGTGTGCCTTTGAAACTAACTCCTCTTTTATATATGTATCTTCAATATTTATCCCACTATCAAAATCTACGTCAGGGTCGAGTTTTATAGTTTTCTTGTTTTTATCAATCAAATTTATAGCTTCGTTATGAACAATTCTGTAAATCCAACTTGAAAACTTTTTTTTAACATCAAAACCATTGAGATTTACGTATGCTTTTATAAAAGAATCTTGAACTGCATCGCTTGCTTTGTCTGGATCGCCAATTAAATACTCTGCGTATCTAATAAGTTTAGCTTGATATCTTTTAATAATATGTGCATACGACTCTTTGTTTTCATTTTTAACAATCTCCACTATTTCCTCGTCTGTTTTTGTTTCAATATTTTCCATAGTGCCCTATCATTTTACATCATGCCCCACCTAGATTTTAGATGAGGCATTTGTAAATGATTTATTAACGATTGAGATTTCTTGGGCATTCTTCACATCCTCCGAATCCCTGACCCATTCCTTTTCCTGAACCGTTTTGGAGTCCTAAACCTAATTCCTGTCTTATCTTAGCTGCTTCTTCAGTTTTGCCTTCTAAAGCAAGTCTGTGTGCTTCTGCAAATCTTTCGAAATTTTCCTCGTTTATTACCTGTGATACTCTGCCCCTCCCACCCATTTGCTCTTTCCAAGCATTGTAGTCGTTGCTATCGAAAGCTTTGGTCATTTCCTCATGTCTTTCTTCTGTGTAATAAGGTCCCTTAACTGTTGGATCTCCTTTGTATGCTGATACTTTGTTTGTAAAAAGTAGCAAACCTCCTAATAAAAGACCAACTGAACCTAATGCAATATATTTTTTATTCATTTAATTTCACCTCCTTAATTATTAACTCGTACATATCTAGTACAGGTGAGGAGGAGATTTTCTTTCAATTTTTTCTGGAGGCTCTCATTCTTAGAGTTGAGTTAAGGATTTTTTTCCTTAATCTGAGGCTACGAGGGGTAATTTCAAGTAATTCATCATTTTCCAAGAATCCAAGACATTGTTCTATGCTCATGATGACTGGAGGTATTAAAGCTACGGATGTCCCCTCCCCCGATGATCTGTTGTTTGTTAGTTGCTTTTCTTTACACACGTTAATTTCCATGTCTTCGTCTCTTCCATTAAGCCCCACTATCATTCCTTCGTAAACTTTATCGGAAGGTGAGATAAAAACAGGACCTTTTGTTTGTGCGGTTATAAGCCCGTGTGGGGCTGCATTTCCTGAATACGCGGCTATTAAAACTCCTTTTCTCATTTTTTTCATCTGCGGACCCATTTTTTCATATTTTAAAAAGTTTGAATTAGTTACCGCGGTTCCTTTTGTTAGTGTTAGAAGGGTGCCTCTTAATCCCAACATTCCTCTGGTACTTATTTCAAAAAGAAGTCTTGAAGAATTTTCTGTTAGCTCATCCTGTGAAAGCAATATTCCATGTCTTTGACCAACTTCACTTTTCACTGCTCCAACATAAACATTGTCTACATCTACTGTGAGTTCTTCTACAGGTTCCATTTCCACCCCATCAATAATTTTTGTTATTACTGTCGGTTTTCCTGCGCTAAGTTCAAACCCCTCTCTTCTTAATGTTTCTAAAAATACAGAGAGATGAAGTTCCCCTCTTCCTGAGATTACAAAACCCTCTTCGTTTGAATTTTTAAATCTCATTGCCACATTAGTTTGTAGTTCTTGTTGAATTCTTTCTAAAATTTGTCTGCTGGTAAAAAATCTTCCCTCTCTTCCCATAAAGGGAGACGTGTTTGGACCGACCGATATACTTAATGTTGGTTCGTCTATTGCAATAGTAGGCAAGGCCTCAGGTTGATTTGAATCTGCCACAGTGTCACCTATCCCTGCATTTTTAATTCCCGTAATGGCAATTATTTCACCAGAATTAGCCTCCTGTACTTCCACTCTATTAAGTCCTCGGGTCACATAAATTTTTTCAATTACTGTATCTTCTTTCTCACCATTTGCTTTTAATAAAGTTACTGTCATACCAACTTTTGCAATTCCTCTTGTTACTTTTCCTATTGCGTATTTACCCTTAAAGCTATCCCAATCAAGAGTGCTTACAAGCATTTGAAATGGTTCCTCGTTATTTATTTTTGGAGACGGGATGTATTTTAATATTGCTTCAAAAATAGGTGACAGATCGGAGTTTGTTCTTGATTCTGAATTTTCAGATGAAAGTATGTCGCTAGTAATTTGGTTCCAAGATTTTCCTTCTCTTCCTATACAGTAAAGAACTGGAAAATCTAACTGATCGTCGCTAGTAGCAAGTTCTAAAAACATGTTGTCGATTTTTTTTATTGTTTCCTCAATTCTTACGTGTTTTTTATCAATTTTATTTATGATTACTATTATTTTCAAGCCCATGTTGAAAGCTTTTTTCAAAACAAACTTAGTTTGAGGCATTGGGCCTTCTTGAGCATCTACTAAAAGAAGTGCTCCATCCGCCATGTTTAAAATTCTTTCAACCTCCCCACCAAAGTCTGCATGGCCAGGGGTGTCTATAATGTTTATTTTTGTATCTTTGTAAGTTACAGCGGTGTTTTTAGCCAAAATTGTGATTCCTCTTTCTCTTTCCTGATCGTTTGAATCCATAATAAGCTCTTGATTCATAAAAGATTCGTTGTTTCTAAATGTTTTGGACTGCTTCAACAAACCATCAACAAGGGTTGTTTTTCCGTGATCGACATGTGCAATTATGGCAATATTTCTTAGTTTCATAGCAATTGGTGATTATACATCTACATTGGCTTAACGACTAATTTTTTGCATGGAAATATAAAGGATGGTTATAAGCATTTAGAAAGTTTCAAAATTTCTAAAGAATATTATTCGTTAAGGAGTAATCAGTGTACCTACTTTTTCACCTTTGATAACACGCTTAACATTTTTAAAATCTCTGACATCAAAAACTACCAAAGGAATATTTTGAGAT
>JAKLGS010000021.1 GCA_022710505.1 Patescibacteria group bacterium | reverse complement strand
TTACAGGGTCTGCGTTTTCATGCCATTTTCTATTAAAATATGCCTCGAACTTTCTTTTGTTAGGCACCTTTACGAAAAAAGTAGCGACCCCTGTACCGTGTTCTAAAACAGGTTCTTTTTCGAAACCGATGATTAAATTCAAATCCAACAGGTGTCGAAGAAGATAGTTCGAACCTCCTTCCAGAATATCTACCGCCAATTTATAAACGTGATAAGCCATTTCGTTCCCTCCTTTCTAGAGAGTTTTATGCATAATATCCCATTTACCTGATTTTTTCAAAATGGTAGCATTGTTTTATGGAGCACGGGGACATAATTCAGGAAGAAACTAAAACCGATGTAAGTAGTAATACTCAGAGTGTTGATGATAAAAAAGAAAAGGATTCTGAATTTCCTGGTCAGGAGATTGAGCACCCGACTATAAAAGAAGCCTCAAAAGAGGATTTGGAAGAGATAAAAAAAGTTAAACCTGTAATAATCGAGTGGAAAAAACCCTTTTTTGTAATGTTTTTCTTGGGGGTTGCAGCTGTAGCCCTCACTTATTTTCTAAGGCTTTAACCTATACAGCAATCTTTCTCAATACTATTTTGTATATAAATCTATCTTTTCCGAACTTTAATTTTTTAGCCCATGTGGTCTCTATCTTTTCCAATTCATCCTTTAATAGCCTTTTCATCTCGATTACCTCAAAAATTTTTTTGAAAGTAGAGAAGGCCTTTAATACATCGGATTCGTTTTCAATTACTGGTAAGTCCAGTCTTTCAGTCTCAGATGGTTCTAATTCCGGTACATATCCGAATATTATTTCTATCTCACCATTCTTCTTTAAAATTTTAAATAGTTCATTAGTGTAAGTCTCATTTGATTTAACTATTTTCTCTAGAAGAGTCCCCCAAGGTAAATTTATGAAAATCTTATCAACAGTTGAATACAGTTCGTCGGGTAGGTTTTCTAACGACCCTATAACATAAAGGGCATTTTTCAATCTTCTTCTGTTAGATTTTTTTGAATAAATTTGAATTTGCTTTTCAGCCGGATCTAAACCTATATACAGGGTACTTTTATTTTTTAAGGCATTTTTAAAAACAAATCTTCCATCTCCCGTACCGAGATCTAAAATCACTTTCTCATACTTACCACAAATATTTCTAAATGTTTCTTTATCTAACTCATTCTTTTTATCCCCCGTTATTACTATCATTGCGCAATAATATCATAAAAAACACCTTGAATTATTTGATTAATGTGGCAGAATATCATCACTATGCCAAGAAAGAAAAAGAAAAATCTTAAACAAAGGAACATAAAAATCAAAAAGACCAAGAAAAAGATGCACCGAATAAGCTAAGGTGTAGTTTAATCTGTTAATTTCCCCCGAATCTTCTTACCCGTCTCGAAAATTCTTTTATTGCATCTTCGAATTTTTTTGGAGTAAAAGCTGGGAAATATGTATCGGTAAAGAAAAGTTCTGCGTAGGCGCATTGCCAAGACATAAATCCACTTAGTCTTTTTTCCCCACCAGTTCTTATAATGTAGTCAATTTGAGGAAGTTCTGCGGTATCGAGGTTTTTTTCGATGTTTTCACTTGTTACTGCCCTCTTGCTCTTAATTGTCTTGTCAATTGCTCTTAGTAAGTCGTCGTGTCCACCGTAATCTATTGCAAGCACGATAGTGAAATCAATAAATTGTTTAGTATCTCTTTCCGCTTTAATTATCAAATCTTTTAGTGTTGCGGGGATTCTGTCTTTTCTACCAATGTGAACAAATCTTACTTTTTCTTTTCCACACCTATCAATATATTTTTTGGCCATACCTTCGATTATGTCAAATAATTTATCTACTTCCTCTTTTGATCTCTTCCAGTTTTCAGTAGAGAATGCCCATGTCGATAAACAATTTATACCCATTTTTCTAGCCTTACTTACTAATTTTTCAAAAGTAAGAGATCCTCTTCTATGACCTTCAAAAGCAGGTAGGCCTCTCTCTTTTGCCCACCTTCTATTACCGTCCATAATTATTGCTACGTGTTTAGGTAAATTGGATATTTCAGATGATTGATCTTTTTTGTTTTTCATAAAAATGATTATACTTTACTTTGTCTACGGCATCTATTAAAGGCTGTTTATTCGATTAAATTCATCTGCGGTAATCCACTCTGGTTTTGGAAGATCTTTGTATTTAGTGTTTGGGATAAATTCCGCTCCGCCGTCTTTTTTTACCAAAAAATACCCCATACCACCCATATCCTCTATTGGTTTATAGTCTCCAGGTGTGTGACCGTCTCTCCAATTATCAAGAGTAACCAGAGGTTCGTTTCCAATGTTAGACCACGAATGTCCCCATTCCCTTGTAATATCAAGCTCGTTCCCAGGCAAGAATTCCACAAAGTATATTTTCTCAATTCTGTTTATTTGCCAGTCATCATCGATAAACTGCCTTTTTTGCATTAAAAGTATTCCCTTACCGCTTAGCAACTTGTATCTCTCTGTGGTATCGGAAGAATGATAGTGGCCAAATGTTTTAGGAAATTCCCCATTAAAGTCACCCGGGGATATCAGTGTCATATTTTCCCATTGTTTTGATACACTTGAGAAAACCCAATATACAGGAGATTTTAAATCGACCCCCTCTCCCAAACTTTTGTTCGAGAGAACAGGAACCATTTCTTCTAATGTTCTTGTAGATTTGAGCAGCATCTACTTTATTAATACTTAGCTACAGTCTTAATATCAGCTTTTTCTTTTAATTCGGTAATAAATGATTGGTATTCTGTACTCATTTTTTGTTGTTTTAATTGTTCTACAATTATTGTTTTTACTGATTCTATGTCTGTACCCTCAGGGAAAGACTCCGAATTATCGTCGATATATTTTTGAACTTCCTCGTCAGTAACTTGAATTCTTTCGGATAGAATTTTTTCAATTAATAAATTTAATCTATAGTTTTCTTCCAAATCCTTTCTTGTCATTCCACTTTCTTTTAAAGCTTCGTCTAATGTTTGTCCTGAGCTAGCCATACTTGTTTCAATCTCTTTTATTTTTGCATCTACTTCTTCTTTAGTTACCTCAACTTTTTTGTTTTTGGCTTCTTGTTTAACTAATTCTTGCTCTATGGTTGTATTTAATATATTTGATCCGTAGTATTTCTCTAGTTGTCTAACCAAAGAATATCTCCAGATTGTTTTTCCATTTACTGTTGCAGCAATCAATGAATTTTTTATAAAGTATCCTGATAAGAACGCTGCCATTATTATTAAGATGGCAATAATAAACGGCTTGTTATTTGCAAACCATCCAAAAATACTTTTTTTTACCTTTACTTCCTTAGTACTCACTTCCTCTTCTTTTATATTAGTTTTCTTTTCTGTTTTTTTCATTGGCCAAGTATAGCATAATAACTAAATACTTCGAACATTTAACAATGCTTTCTTTCTGGGCATGTGTATACTTTTTATAATACTACTTTGATTTTGAGATTACACTTGAGGTGTGTAAAAGTGTTAAAATATTTATATGAAAAGAAACAACCTTGCCTTTCTAATAATCATATTACTCTCCGTCGGTTTTCTATATTTAGGCTTTTTTTCTTTAAAATCAAATGAAAAAGTATGCCCGGCTTCTAAAAAGTGTGATGAGTGTGTTTGTAATGAAGATAAAAAGGAGCAAACCCATGCTATAAATGCAGTAGGTGAAAACAACCCAATATTTATATACGGGACTTTAAATAAAGAGGAAATACCACAAGAGCTGGAGTTAGGTGAATATTGGTATTGGTTATATTTTGAAAAACCTTTATTACTGGTCAATAATGCTTCGGGGGTTCCTATGTACGTTGATAAAATTCAAGTGTTACCTCCAGCAACTAAAGATTTTTATGATATAGACAGTTTCGTAGGAAAGAAGGTTGAGTTATATGGTTATCAAACATGGGGATACGCTGAAAGTTCGGTTTTTCAAATTAATGCAGTTAGGGAGTATTAATTTTAATTTATTAAAGGAATTTTTATGAATATTAAAGATTTATTAAAAATTAAATTACCTTTTATAATTCTTTTCGCTGTGTCGTTGTTTTTAATTTTCTCTGATTTTGTTTTATTACAGAGTATAGGAAAAAAAGAAGAAGTTTTGGGTGCAAGTAAAAGAGCTGGGGCTGAGAGTGGTACAGTTCGAAATAGGATAAGTGTTAGTAGTGCTGATAATATTCCGGATGTTGGAGCTCACATATCAAAAGTAAAAAACAGCGCATTGGAGATAAAAAAAATTGCTAAAGCAGAGAAGGAATCTGGGGATAACGAAACAGGTGACGAGGTTATTAAATCCGTTGATGATATCACTTACAATTCAATTGATAATATAAAATCCTTAGAAGAGATTGATAAGAGACCTGCTTGGAAGAATTTTTTGTTAGGTCCTGATTATAAAAATTTAGGTAAGATAAGATCTAATTTGGTTCAAAATAGAAATCAGATAAGAAAGATTGAAAAAACTATAGAAAAAAATAAGGATGAAGAAGACGCTAATACTTTAAGAGCAAGGTTAGGAGAGCTTGAACAAGAGAGATTAAAGATTTTTAACTATATAGATGAGAAAGATGATGGTTTTAGTTTGTTTGGCTGGTTAACTAAATTAATGTTCGGGTACAACAAAAGTATTGAAGAGGAAGAAGATTTGGGTGAAGAAGTTGAGATAGGTGAAGACACGGATGTGAGCTCAGATGAAAATAAGAACGATGAAGAACCGAAAAATACTGAAGATACCGAATTAGCTGAATAAACCATTTTTAGAGAAGAGATTAGTCTATATTTTTCTGCTGTCGTAAGCCCAGTGTAATAGGGCTTGGCGTTGTTTTCTTCTGCAATCCAAATCATTTTCAGCACAGTTTTTCTTAATTTGTCCAATATGTCTTTTTATGGCTCTCCATCTTTTTATTTGTCTTTTATCTTCTTCGGGAATTCGTCTTCCCATGTAATAGCGACAATACCATTGAAACCATCCTCTAGGATCTTCTTCGTAAATCCAACCCTTCTTTTGCCAAACACTTAATGGTTGGGAGGCATTTATTTCAAAAAAGTTCAGTTTAGGGTCGTGAAATTTATGACATAGTTTTGCTTTTTCAAACCATTCTTTAGGAAATTCTTTTTTGCAATCAGTCATATATTTGCCGCCAAAAACTCCAAGTTCTAACATTTGCTTAGGTGTGAGCTCCGGCTTAAAAAGTGGGGAGAAGTTTTTTCCAATCGGCTCAAGAAGCTCGTAGATGTAGTTTTTTTGCATCAAATCATTTACTTTTATTGTTCTTTTCATATTTATAAATTATATCAAGTAAAAAATTGTTTATCGGTGAGTTTTGAATATTTTTAAACATGCTTTATAATCCTCTAAAATAGACTAGAAAAGGAGAAGAAAATGATAAAAATAGTGACGGATAGTGGTATTGATATTCCGGTGGATGCACCAAAAGAAATTGCCGATTCGATAACCATAGTTCCTCTTAGCTTTACAATAGTAGGAATTTCTCATATGGATGCTGGTGAGGACCGACTAACCACAGGGGAATTTTTGGACCTGATTGAAAAAAGTTGGCCTACAACGTCAGCGCCTAGTCCAGAATCGTTCGCAATGGTTTTTAGGGAAATAGTGTCCAAGGGAGACCAAGTTCTGTGTATAACCATATCAGGAGGATTAAGTGCAACAAAAGAAGCGGCTGTAATAGCAGCAAGAGATTTTCCTTACGACGTTAGAGTAATTGATTCCAAAAGTGTTTCTTTAGGTATGTATTACCTTGTTGAGTACGCAAAGGAGTTAATTAGTAAGCCTCTAAGCCTTCACAGAATAGCAAAAAAGTTAGAAAGTAAAACAAGGAAAATCAAATCTTTTGTTTTAGTAAAAGACCTGAATAATCTTTTAAGAGGTGGTCGTATAGGTCCTACTGGATACCTTATCGCGTCTTTGCTTAGTATTAAGCCTCTGTTGCAAATGAATCCTGACGGGAAACTTAGAGAAGTTAGCAGAGGAAGAACCTGGAAAAAGGCCAAGGAGGATATGATAAATAAAACACTCTCCTTAACGGATATGCCAAATGTTGTTAAGGGTGGGGTTATTCACGTTCAAAATCTTGAGGAGGCAACACAAGTTGCTAATTCTTTGCGTAATGCCACTGGTATCGATTTTGATATCGCTGAAACGGGCCCCGTTATAGCAACACATACCGGAAGAGGGGCTTTGGGGGTAGTAGTGGTAGAAATAAAAAGATAGTACTTTACAAAACCGACATCGGAAAAATGTCGGTTTTTCTTTTACCTCTAAAACTTCAAATTGTTGGATAAGTTTTACAATATGTACTTTTTTTCAAAAGGAACAATGTGTTTCGGTTGAATATAAGATACAAGTTCTTCCAGTTAATTTATTGAAGTAAAAATTGTGTGTATAATAAATACGTGCTGTATTTTATATCAAGTTTTTGAAAGGATAAAAATGTCCAACAATGCTCCAAGCCTTTTATATTATTTCGAACATATGTTTCTAAGGGATTCCACATTTGGAAGCCCTGATTTTCTTAACTTACTAAAAGGAGATATTGATAAGGTTAATCAAGGTCTAATTACAAATTTTAACAAAATTAAAGAGAATCCTAATTACGATTTTATAGATAAAGAAATTATTCTTGCTGAAGATGATTTTCATATAGAAAAAGTTAAATTTGAAAACGAGTTGGAGATGGTTGTTATCAAATGTCCAGTTCCCCAGAAATCCCCAGAAGCCACATATATTGGAATTGTAACTTCTGATACACCTCGTTATTTCACATGTGAGTACGAATCCAAAGAAGAGACGAAGCAGCTTTATCCAGAAAAAGAGTGGGCTCCAGAATATATTTTGTGTGAGTGGGTTCAAAAAGAACATAAAAATTATGGAAAAATTGCTGAAACAAAAGAAGCTTTTATAGAAGGTGTAAGGAAGCTTATATCCAACCCTTGAGATCTTATAACAGTCTTTAAAGTATTTAAATTTTTAGGCTTGTTGGCTAAGACGATGAGGTATGTGACAATGTATTTTGCAAAAAAGTAGTTGTTTCTGATATTTTTAAACCTGTATAATTTAGTTATGCCCGCTGAGTTATCTACTGATGATATAAAAAGTGTTCTTAACTCTATGTACGAGTACGGTGTACACCTCGGAGTTGATTTAAAAGAAATTTTGCCAGATGTCTATAAGATTTTAATCTTACCCGAACAGGAATATGGTAGTCTTGTTAAAAGAAGTGAGAAATATATACCCCCGGACAGTAATGGGTATATAAGACTAGGTTTGGAGGATATTATTGTTAGTGACAAATTATCTCGAAGCAAGTTTCAGAAATTAAAGACCCTTACTCACGAATTGGTTCATTTCGCTTCTTTTCGTAGTTATGAATTAGGAAACAGAAGGGCAACAACTACCTTTCAAGCAGGTTTTTCTGGTAGAAATCAAGATGAATTTAGAATCCTTGATGAGGGTTTTACTGAACTTACGTGTTGGTATGTAATAAAAAGATTTTGGAAAAACCAACCTAATTTAACTAAGTACGTATCAGATTTGGACAGACACAAATTATTAGTTAATTATTATAGAACCGTTGTTTTGGTAGATATGATTATTTTAAAAGTTGCTAGGAGTTTAGATATGGAATATGTAGATGTATTAAATCAATTACAAAGGCTACATATAAAAAATCCTCCTAAAGGTATAAAAATGATTGAGGAAGTAATTGGTAGCGAGGCCTTGTCTGTAATAGCAAAATTGCCAAGTGAAATTGATAGTGATGATAGTGATGATGTGTTTCTGAAAACTGTTAAATCTTTGCCTATTGGAAAAGAGTTCTCAGAGATAAATGATGGAAGTGGGGTTTATAAATTTTGGGATAGGTTTTAACCACTCATATATTGTTATAACTTCAACCCACACACACAGGAAGGGGGGGGCTCTAGGTATTGTGGTAGAAATAAAAAAATAGTACTTTACAAAAACCGACATCGAAAAAATGCCGGTTTTTCTTTTACCTGCTTTGCTTAATGGGTTAATAAATGTTAAGTTTAATTTTATGAATAATAAAAAAACTTCTTTACCCTTACTTTTAGTTGTATTTGTCTTAGGAATAGCTTCTTTTTGGCTTTATTCTTCTGTAATAAAATCTCCAAAAAACCCAATAAAACAAGTAATTACTAATAATAATGAAAAAGAAGAAAAAGGGGAAAAAGAAGAAACTCAAACACCAGAAATATCTGCTAGAAAATCTTTGGATTTAAGTGGTCAGGGGTTAGAAAAATTGCCATCTTACGTTTTATCTAGAACTGATTTAGAAGAGTTAAATATTTCAAATAATAAATTAACAGGTGCGCTTCCTTCTGAGATTGGAAAATTAACTAAATTAAAAGTGTTGAATGCATCGAACAATTTAATGACAGGGGTTCCCGCTGAGGTAGGTCACCTACCTAATCTCGAGGTTCTTGATTTATCAAATAATCAACTGACAGGTTTGCCAAATGAGTTGGGACAATTAACAAAGCTCAAGGTTCTTAACCTTTCAGGTAACGATTATTCTGTTCAAGATCTTGATATTATAATAAAAGGTCTTCCTTCTGATGTGAATATTATTGTTGATTAAGATCTAATATCCACATATTCAAATTTAAAGATATGTATTGACAGGTATGCGAGAAGTGTTATAAGTACCATAAAATCTTAAGAAAGGAGATAAGAAATGGCACCCATGACAAAAGAACGATTTTTCCAAATCGCAAGAGAATATGGTTTATCTGATGAAGTAATTCAATCCCAATGGGACACACGCCCAGCTGATAATATTGACGAGGAGAAATTACGCAAGGCAATATCAAAATACAATGAGGTTGAACAGGAACGTCGTGTGCATCAGGCTACCGTGTCAATTCTGAAAAGTCACGGAATATTGTAAGATAGTTTGCCTAAGACGGTGTATAAAAATATGCCGTCTTTTTGTTTGATTTATAACTTGTATAAGAATTAAAATAATCTTATAGATATAAATAACCTATAGAAGATAACTGAAGTATTTTTTCAAATATAAACGAAGATTTTTACGATGGTTGAGAACGTTAGTCCATGATTTTAGTTATCTCGTAAGTTGCCCTGTGTTTAAATTCTGCACCTGATTGTTAGAACATCCTCTGTCCATCGCAATCTTTTATGTGGATCATTTATTGAGGTCAGGCTATCTCTGAGATTTATCAATTGCTTTTTAAACATTTTATCCTTCTCGTCTAAAGAAGTTTTATCAAAATCGTTTATTGCGTGGGTAAGAAACTCATTAACCGACTCTTGAGGTATTGGGTTATTTAGATTGCCCGCTGCTGTCACCACCCTTAAAAGGTCCATTTTTATTGAATTTATAAAAAATTGCTTATCTCTCATTTTAAATTTCTAGAAATTCTTTAGTTAAATTTTCTAAACGCTGTCTTACTTTTGGATCTGTGATTTCATAGGTGTTTTTTCCCAAGGCTGGTTTGTAATTACTCATTGCCATATATTCCACTTCCTTAGTGCTTACGCGGTAACCTCCTCCAAAGAGATTTTCTAGTCTACTACCACTTTTAATTAGAACTTCTTCGCAGTCAATATGATATTCTCCACCAATAGCTAGTACATTTTTTTCTATATCTATAACTGTTTTGATGTAGTCAGAGTATGCTTCACAAGCTTGTTTGAATTGTTCGTGAGTTATTTTCTTATCAAGTACTATTACCATCAATTAATATTATACATCATGGTTTTTTAAGGTTAATTTCAATATGTAATCTGTGGCTGGGGGACAGGGATTCGGTCACCTTCGCATCTGCGGATGCTCAGTCGACCCCGCTTTGGCACCGTCGTGCCTCAGCATTTTCATCCCTGCCCCAACAAAAACAACCACAAAACCTAAAGGCCTTGTGGCTGTTTTCGTGGCTGGGGGACAGGGATTCGAACCCCAATTACCGCATCCAGAGTGCGAGGTCCTACCATTAGACGATCCCCCAACAATAAACTAAGTAAATTAAATTAAATTTTCAAAAACTAACACTAAAAGTATCTATGTAAATCTAAGTCTAATCGCAAGGTTCTCGAGCGAAGCGAGATGGTCCTTCCCATTAGACGATCCCCCAATAATAAACTAAGTAAATTAAATTAAATTTTCAAAAACTAACACTAAAAGTATCTATGTAAATCTAAGTCTAATCGCAAGGTTCTCGAGCGAAGCGAGATGGTTCTTCCCATTAGACGATCCCCCAATAATAAACTAAGTAAATTAAATTAAATTTTCAAAAACTAACACTAAAAGTATCTATGTAAATCTAAGTCTAATCGCAAGGTTCTAGAGCGAAGCGAGATGGTCCTTCCCATTAGACGATCCCCCAATAACCTCAACAATCATCTGCAATTTTACCATTTAAGCTTCCATTTTTCAGTCATTTCCTGTTAAAATACTCACATGTCAGAAAAAATAAATAAAGTAAAAATAGATCAAGAAAAATGTATCGGTTGCGGAGCTTGCAGTATGTACGCTCCCGAAGCTTTTGGTTTTGATATGGAGAGAGGTAAGTCTTTCGTAAAAGAAGGTGCTGAAAACACAGATCCTGAAAAGATCAAAGAAGCCGCTTCATCTTGTCCGGTCCAAGCCATATCAATAGAATAGAAACCTCCTCTTTATTATCAGTAATTTTCAATATACAATAGCCGTATGGTACCCGCACAACATAAAGAACAAAGAGTAGGGGTATTTGTGGATGTTCAAAATATGTACTATTCCGCAAAGAATCTCTACGGAGCGAAGGTAGATTTTGGAAAAATACTTTCTACCG